>CAJOPQ010000092.1 GCA_905236445.1 uncultured Clostridia bacterium | reverse complement strand
GTAAATACTGCAGATCCGTGTACTCTAGGAAGAATACCAACTTCGCACCAAATTGGTCTAATCTCGTCTAATTTCCTTCCATCTGGTCTTACACCTTTGGTTAGGATCTTAGTACGCATAATTTCTTTCTTAACCTTATATAACACGTCAAGAATTTGTCTCTCGCTATCTGGATATATTTCGGCAAAATGTTCCAAAATCTCAGCATTTACTTTCTCTTCTTCAGCCTCTCTTTCGTGTCTATCAAAATGCTCCATTACTTTTTCCATCAAAGGATGACTATATTCTTTGACATCAGCTTCCAACTTCTCATCGATTACATAATAAGGGATATTTTCAGCCTTTTTTACCCCCAACTCTTCAGCAATCTTCTCTTGGAATGCAACTTGTTTCTTAATCTCTTCGTGTGCAAATAGAATGCCTTGTAGCATTACTTCTTCGCTAACCTCTTTGGCACCAGCCTCAACCATAAGGATAGCATCTTTGGTACCTGCAACTTTAAGATCTATTAGGCTTTGCTCTTTTTGTTCTGTGTTAGGGTTGATGATATACTTGCCATCTACTAATCCAACCTCTACACTACCAGTTGGACCACCAAATGGAATATCACTTATAGTTAGTGCAATGGAGCTAGCAAACATAGCAAGAGGCTCTGGGGCAATGTTGTAATCTACACTAAGTGGCGTAGCAATAACTGTAACATCATTAAAAAATCCTTTTGGGAAAAGTGGTCTTAGTGGTCTATCTATTAACCTGCTTGTTAATATTGCTTGGTCTGTAGGTCTACCCTCTCTCTTCTTAAATCCGCCCGGGATCTTACCTACTGCATATAATTTCTCATCGAAATCTACACTAAGTGGGAAGAAATCTTGACCAGGACGTGGCTCTTTGGACATACATACGTTGCACATAACCATTGTCTCACCACAAGTAACTATGCAGTGTCCATTAGTCTGGAATGCGTATTTACCGACCTCAACTGATACTTTCTTTCCACCAATTTCTGTCTCAAATGTTCTAAATTCTCTCATTTTCTCTCCTAAAATATAAAATTAAGACGGCTGATGATATGTACGAAAATTATCGTACATAAGTCCATTTCAACCGTCTTGATTAACAAGATATTATCTTATACCTAATTTTGCTTTCAATTGTCTAGCACCCTCTAAGTCAACTCTCTCCATGTACTTAATTAACTTCTTTCTTCTAGAAACCATTTTAATTAAGCCACGACGAGAATGTTCATCATTCTTATTAACTTTCAAATGCTCAGTAAGTTCTGCAATTCTCGCAGACAAAACAGCTATCTGAACTTCACAAGAACCAGTATCGCCACTTGTTCTAGCATACTCTTTGATGATGCTTTGCTTCTTCTCTTTATTAATCATTTTGTTTCCTCCATATTTATTGTCATACGCCTAAGACCAAGTAACCGGTCTGGTAGGAATCAACCTAGCACCTAGCCAAAGGTCAACGTTAGTAATATAACACAAAATATAACTGTTGTAAAGTCTTTATCGAAAATATTTTCTATTTTTTGCAAAATACTAGTTATCAAAAAGATTAAATTTGGCATTAATCATCTCGTCAATTCTGTCAATGTACTGCTCAATATTCTTGACATTTGCATGCCTTGTTATTCTATTTGTTGTATAATTAATCTTTTTGGATATTGCATTGGCACCGTTAGCAATGACCGACAGTGTCTCTTCCATGCTGTTGACATTGAATTCGCATACAGTCCCCTTACGGCAAAATCCTATGTTCTCGAAATTGCCAATCATATCCTTTTGTCGATATAGATAATACGGATTATAGCCAGCTTTTAATAATTTCTTTGTTGCATATTCGACCATTTTCTCTACTTGCTTAGTATTAGATGTCTTACCACCCTCCATCTTTAACTGACTAGCACGTTTAATAGACAGAGTGTGTACTGTTATATTATCCGGATTGAGAGCAATTGTTTTGTCCAGTGAATATTTGAAGTCTTTAAAAGTTTCATCTCCCAAACCTGCTATAAGATCCATATTAATTACAAAATTATACTTTCTCGCCATTTCATATTTATCTATTACATCTTGAGCATTATGTGATCTACCAATTAGTGCAAGCGTATTATCATTAAAAGATTGTGGATTGATGGAGATTCTAGTTACATTGTGTAAGTGTAACATGTCTAACATTTCTTCATCGATTGTATCTGGCCTGCCTGCCTCAACAGTCAATTCTTTGATATTTTTAGGCAATTCGTCTAATATCTTACTCAAGTTCTTAACTCCAATAGCCGTCGGAGTTCCTCCACCAATATAGACAGTATTAATCGACATACCTTTATCTTGTATGTATTGAAATGTGCGTCGAAGTTCATATATTAGAGTGTCGACATAAGGTGCGACTAGCGACTCGCATTTAGACAAAGGCAAAGATATGAAAGAACAATAATAGCATTTGCTGACACAAAATGGAATATTTATATATAAATCAATAGTTTTGTGATCAATACTAATCTTAGATTGTTGCTCTATTATTCTCTCTACAATTTTACACTTTTTGTTAGATACCAAGAATTCTTTAGTGAAAATTCTTCTTGCGTTCTTATAAGTATTGTCCAATAACAATTCATAGAAAAGTTTAGTTGGTCTAATGCCTGTCAAAGATCCCCAAGGGGCGTTATATCTAGATATTTTGGATAAATATCTATACAATGCTATCTTTGCATATCTTTTGATATATTTTGATTCTTTCTCTCCGTTTTTACACACAAATGGATTGGAAGTCTTAAGCTTTACGACACCATTTACAATAATGCTGGTGCATACTACTCCATCTAAGGCAACTGCATCAACATCAATAATTTGACCTTTGTCAAGAATGTGACCTCTAAACAAATTATATATCAAGATTAACTCTTCATTAATATTTTCTATATTAGTTCGTATTTCCATTAATATTCCTAAATACATCTATTACATTTGGCAAAACTTTAAGTTTTGCAATCATCTCGTCTAATTGGTTCTTAGAAGAAACTCTAAGAGACAAAACAATCAAATTCTTGTGATCCTTGATAGGTTTTACATTCATAGCAACAATTTCTAATTTGTTATCCGTAACTTTCTTAGATATATCTGAGTATACAGAGTTGGAGTTGCCACAGATTAAATCAATTGTACCAATAAATGACTTGTTGCTAGAAAAATTCTTCCAGTCGCACTCAATAAGCCTCTCAAATTCATAATTCTCAATTGTCTTACAATCGGCTCTGTGTATTGTTACACCTTTGCCTCTAGACACATATCCTATAATCTTATCACCCGGGATTGGACTACAACAATGCGCTAATTTTGTCATCATGTTGCTATATCCCCTAACAACAACTTGATTGTCATCAGAACTTTTAGATGAATTGTTGACATTAATATGTCGTGCCACAACTGCCTCGGTAGGATTATCTTCTTTGTACACAGCGACAAGTTTGTTAAGCACCTGACTAGCTGTGATACCACCGTAGCCAATTGATGCATACATATCATCAATATTAGCAAAACTATATCTATCAAAAACTTCTTCTAGATATTGGTCTGTAAGCAATTTTGACAAATTATAGTTTTTTAATTTAGCTTGAGCATCAAGGATAGACTTGCCTTTCTTGATGTTATCCTCTTTCATTTCTCGCTTGAAAAATGCCCTTATTTTCGTCTTAGCACTATTAGTCTTGCATATCTTAATCCAATCTCTAGATGGCCCCTTAGAATTAGGATTTGTAATTATTTCTACAACATCACCATTAGAAAGCATTGTAGCAAGGGAGAATATCTTGCCATTAATCTTAGCCCCAACACAACTATCACCTATCTTAGAATGAATAGCATAAGCAAAATCAATAGGTGTAGCACCTTCTGGCAACTCAATGATTTTGCCTTGAGGCGTCTGGACGAAAATTTTGCCCAAATATACATCTGTCTTAAGTATCTCAAGCAATTCGTCGTTAGATTTCTCTTTATACAGTTCTAAGATAGACCTTATATAGTTAATCTTAGCATCTGTCTTATTAACTTTCTTGCTTATCTTATATGCCCAGTGAGCAGCAAGTCCATATTCTGCATAATTGTGCATATCGAACGTTCTTATCTGAATTTCCACTGGATCGCCGTTGTCTAGAATTATAGCCGTATGTAAGGATTGATAACCATTCGCTTTGGGATTGGCAATGTAGTCTTTGAAATTACCAAAAGGCTTAAAGATGGAGAAGATTTTGCCCAAAACTGCATAACATTCATCAACTGTAGAGACTATAACTCTCACAGCAAGTATATCTAGTATATTTGACAAAGTAATCTCATTGAATGTCTTACCTTTTGTCATCTCTTCAATATTGTTCTTCCTGCCATACACATCTAGAATAGTGCTTACACTCATATTCTTTTTTTGCAATTTTTTGGCGATGCTATATAGTTGCTTTTGTCTGCCATACACCTCGAACTTAGGCACAATTGGCTTAATTTCTTGTTTGATTTTCTCTATAACTTCATTAATCGCCTCATTTCGCTCGTCTACATATTCGCTCAAAGCCTGCTTCAACTCTTCATAGAAACTTGGCTTGTAATATTTGAATATAGCATCTTCCAATTTATTTTTGATCTGGCTTATTCCAAGCATAGCAGATACTGGAGCATAAACATCGTTTAACCCTCTCATGTACTCATCTGCCTCAAGAGTGTCCATTGTGTCAAGAAATTTCAATTTCTCTTGTTCAATGCATAATTTTATAATGATAACTCTTATATCTTTGGCAATTGCCATAAACATATTTTTGATAGAGTCCAGTTGCTCCTGCTTGGTCGAAATATTAAGCTTCTCAATATTAGACAAAGCAACTATCATAGAATACACTTCGTCATCTATATGTGTTGTATCATACTGATCTAGTAGATTGTTTTTTATTATAGGATAATGCAAAGCACATACGACAGACTTATAATCCAATTTGTTATCTATAACAAGATTTGCCACGTCAATAGCAAAATCTAAGTTATATACTGGATTATCAATATTCATTTTCTTTAATTGATTAATTATTTCAATAATCTGTTGCCTTTCGTCTAAAGTGTACAACTTTTTAATTCTTATCAAAAAATTTTCTTCCACTAACATTATCTCCCTATTTTATTAGTAAACTGATAAAATTATATATCTTAGAATTATTTAAAGAACTCTTAACATCTGTAAAAGTTAGATTGCCACGATCTATATTAAGAATACCCAACTCGTTAAATACAAGCACTACAAAAACAAACTGATTGAATTTGATATTAGTAAAATGTGGATTGGCTCGTTTTACTTGCATATAACACTTTAGAAGATCATCACAATCAATTGGCTTCTTTAAATAACTTTTGATTGCATTGTGATATTTCGCAAAAACTGCCCTAGATACATCAATATTCTTAAGAATTCTCATATCAAACTTAGTATTAGACATAATTACGTTTTTGCCACTACTTAGCAATCGATTAATATATCCAATGTGTATAGGAGTATCCAACAAAATTATATTGTCATAGTTGATATAATTAATGTCCAAATTTGGTGCAAATAGAATTGTATTAACACCAGTCTTATTATGAATATTATACAATTCATAATTAAGTTCGCAATTGCATTGGCTCAAAAATTTGTTATAACTCTCGATAGTGTTTGCAATTATCAATGTTCCAAATTTGCTTCGATTTAATGTGTTATATATATAATTGTAGAACTTGGCTTCTTCTACAACTTTGAGTCCCTCAGAGCAGTTAGTTTCAACACAAATATCTTTCAATCCATTAAGATACATTCCATAGGCAATATCCGTCTTAACGGTTGTATTAAGTTTTGAGAAATTGATGTACTTTATAATACCTTTTAACTTAGTCTTTCCAGCAAATTTGTCATTACTAATCTCTAAAATAACAGTTTTATTAGAATTAGTATTAAGATTGTTAATATATTGCCCCATATTAAACCCTATGAGTTCTAAGCCGTTCACTTTTGCATTAATATGATTAGGAAATTTTGGCATTGGCGATACTGATACATTGTTAAAAGTCAACTTAAATAATGGTTTCTCGTTGGCTAGTCCAAATGGCTCTAATCTAGATAAATCTTTCATGAATTTGTCAGTTAGTGTTACTTTTGCCAAATCCAGATCATATTTTCTTTCAACTAAGAAATCTTCTTGGCTGTAGGTACTTAGAATATATTCATTAATCCTATCACAAAATTGATCATAATTCTCTTTCTTTAGCGTTATTCCTGCTGCTTGATCATGCCCACCATATTGCACTAATAGATCTTTAACGCTAGTTAAGGCATCGTATATGTTGATATTATTTGTGCTCCTAAGGCTTCCTTTTAACTCTCCATCTATCATAGATAGTACACACGCTGGCTTGTTGTATGTGTCTACCAATTTAGAACAAATTATACCAAGAACTCCACTCTCCCACTCTTCATTCTTAACTATAATGATACCTTTCTTAGAAGTATTGACATTCTCGAGCATGCTTGTTGCATCATCTACTATAGCATTTGTCTCTGTCACCCTCTTATCATTAAGTGCAAGCAACGCTTCTATATTAGATGCTATTTCTTTTGGATCAGTCTTAACATATAGATTAAAAGCAATTGACGGATCGCCCATGCGTCCTGTTGCGTTGATTTTTGGTGCCAATTTAAAGGAAATATCTGTTGAAGAAAGTGGCATCTCTATCCTCAACTTCTTAATAAGTTTTACAAGCCCAATAGGCATGTCATTGGCTTGATTCTTAATTCCCACATAAGTAATTAGCCTGTTCTCGTCAACTAGAGGCACGATATCTGCTACAGTTGCAAGCGCAGCAATGGTAACATATTTGAGCGAAGTCTCCACATCGGTCAATGCCTGTACTAACTTAAGGGCAACACCTGCACCACATAATTCTCTAAATTGATATTTTTGATTAGGTAATTTTGCATTGATTATAAGACAATTAGGAATTGTGTCTGGAATGTCGTGGTGGTCGGTAACAATAACTTCTATGCCCAGACTTGACGCATATTCAATCTCTTTATTAGCAGATATACCACAATCCACAGTTATGATAAGTGATGGATTGTACAACGATTTGACCTTGTCTATGGTATCAAAGGACAAACCATATCCGTCAGCAATTCTATTAGGCAAGAATGTATTGACACTTAGTCCTACACTCTCAAAGTATTTGTACATTATAGCAGTTGCACTAATACCGTCTGTATCGTAGTCACCTAGTATGACTATACTCTCTCTAGACTCAATTGCCCGTCTTATCCTTGCAACCACTTTGTCCATATTATTTAGCAAATATGGATCGTAGAAATTACTAATAGACGGCGAAAGAAAATTGGCAATTGCTTCTTCCGTCTTATACCCTCTGCCAATTAGAAGTCTAATTACATTTTGATCTAACTTGAAATGACTGGCTAGTCTGTTAATTTGCCCTATATCAATGTCTTCTGTACTATTTTTTACTATTGTCATGTGTTAAAATTAAGCCAAAATTCAGCTTCTCTGCAAGTTTTAAGTTATTATATTTCTATTCAATTATCTATATATGTAAGATAATTTACTATTTTGTAGTCGACTATAATGCATTTATAATCGAATACAAAATTAACCTTTTTTAAAAAAGTGAATTTATGTTGCTTATTCCTTTTTATTTCTCGAAGTTATTATACTATAAACCAAATAAATATGAAAATAATTTAGACTCAAAATTTCAATAAATTTACAAAAAAAAGTGCTATGACAGATTCATAACACTTTTTGAAAATATTTATACAACGATCTTATCGTTATCTTCTTCTTTTTTATCCTTATTCGCTTTCTTTTCTTTTGACTTTCTTATTCTTTCGATTTTGGAACGAAGTCTAGAATCTTTATCCTTATTATATACGATTGCCCATAGTGATGGAGCTAAGTACATTGCCACATACATTGCAACCACCGCAGCTAACAATACAGCCATCAAAATAAATGCAATATTTATTTTAGCAAAAATCAATATAAATGTTGCAACTATTACAAATCCTGCAAAGCATAATATTGGAAGAACTGCACTAATTCCAACTTGTGCATTAGCATTTGCAATGTATTGATTATTGGTATAACTATTCTCATCTAACTCTGCGTTTCTAATCTCGTCCATTACATAGATATATAATGCTATTGCAATAACAGTGCTTATCAAGATTATTGCAAGCGAAGTATAACCAAATGGCAATCTGCAAAGTCCATATATTGCAAAGGCAAGAGCAGGAGCACATATTGTAACAAACAACATTCCCAGTGCTACAGATCGATTGAATCTGATCCATGTATACACGAATGCTACAACCATTAATATGGCAAGCACAATAAATGCACGACCAAATGTATTGGATATAGAGGTTGATACATAAGACAAATCGCTTACTTCTATAGTATCAGAAATTGACACATTAAGACTGTCCTCTATTTTTTGCTGAATTTCCTCTAACTCAGTATCTGTAAATGTAGTCTTAGTTGGATTCAATGTAACTTGATATCCTGTATATATGTTCTGACCAATCTTGTCATAAGAATATGCACTCAAGTCGTTATCTTGCAATGCAGTATCTATAGCTTCAATATATTTTGAATTATCCTTATCTTCTATCTCTACACCAATATCAACAGTAAATCTATATTTACTCTTAAGCTCTGTAGTATAGTTAAGTCCTAATAGACAAGTCATCATAACTGCTAGTGCAAAAATAATAACTGGAATAAGAATTAGAAATTTAGCATTTTTGGCGTAATCAATCGAAAATAATTTTGTTAATTTCTCTTTGAAAGAAATACTCTTATTATTCTTCATTGTCGAGTCCTCCTTTCTCAAAGTTAATCTTCTTGTACTTAGTAGGATTGATATCTAGATACCATTTTACCAATCCTCTGTGAATCAACATACTGCACAATGCACTTGGGAAAACAAGTATTGCTAGTATTATTGCAACAGTCTTCATCGCACCCATAGCAATTAATGCACTGGCTAAACTTAGCATAAATACAACTACGTACATATCAGTATTAGCAAGTACTGACTTAACATAAGCACTCTTGAAACTTGCAAGCAATTTCTTGCCTGAAGCAAAATCATTTCTTGCTTTTTCAAGATAAATTATATGTGCAACATATGTCAAGATATATATTATTGCTAGTCCAATGAAGCCAGCAAAAGATACTTGAATACTTTCAAATATTGGCATAATTATTAGCGACAAAGCAACGAAACAAAGCATTGACATAGCTGTTGGAAGTGCTAATGCTTTGTATCTAAATACCAAATATACCACAGATAGAACTATAAGTAGAATCATTATAATTCCTATTATTGTGGTAGAACCTTCACCAAATGTAGGAGTAATAATGGATACACTGCCCTCTAGCGACATATCTACATTAAGCATTCCACTAGCAATCTTATCAGCAAATTCAACTGCATTGTCCTTTGTTGGGAATATTGACACATCGCTAATAAAAATCTGATTATTATTAGCAATAGTTGTCAAAGAATTGCTATCTACACTTATTCTTAGCAGTACAGATGAATAATCTTTGTCTTGATAAATGTATAGAGTGCCAGTACTTGACAGCCCGTCTGCCATGTCTAGCAACGCTTGCTTACCAGCATCGTTGAAACTAATAAGTGTTCCAAACGCACCGTTAGATGTGAAATATTTTGCCTCTGTTATGTTTGCTCCTGTAAATGTTGGAGTAAACTCATCTGGATCAGACACAGACTCAGTGGTAAAAGTTATAAAATTAACTAGATAATTACTCTTGATTGTTGTAGATTCAGATATCTTTGGAATAGTTACACATATCTTGTCGCTGTCTACTTTCTCAATATAATACTCACCATAATCCCTAGCAACTAGACTCTCTACCCTTGCCATAGCCTTGGATACTGCAAGTTCTTCATCACCATTGAAATTATCATCGTAAGTTACCGTATAAGTCGCCGTAACCCCACCATTGAAATCTTTACTTAAATATATTCCATTGACAAATCCAGCAAATCTATCGACTGTCGTAGGAATCCTAAATGATACGAAACTAAATATAAAGCAAATCAGTAATAAAATTGCAAGTATAATAAAATTTCGAATTGCCCTTTTTTTCTTCATGAAATAAGCCTCTCCTTATAAACTCAAATATTATACACAAAATCTATACCATAGTCAAACAAAATAATCGAAAATGTCGGCTTATATTTCAAATCACAATAGGTATTATAAATATTATTGACATAAACTATTTATTTTTAAACTATAGCCCTTGGCACTACTTCAATATTTTCTCAACTTCCTTAGTTGAAATCATTGTTGCACCAGCACACGCCATATCATAGAGTTCATCAACAGTCTGTATGTCAAGAGCAACTTTCAACTCACATACACCAGCAACTACATCTGCAATAGATTTGACAAGTTCTTGAGTAATAGTAGATTGATTATAGCCTGTGCCTATCTGCACGGTCGTTATACCAGAATTAACACAAGCCTCGCATAACCTTATCATTTGTTCTTCGTTAAGTAGATTATTGTCCATTATTGCACATACTGGCACTTCCACACAATCAACAATCCTTTTCAATTCTTCCTCGACATATTCCATATTGTTAGCAATAACAGCCGAATGTGAAGTAACTACGCTAATCTCATCTGCACCAGCCTGTGCCGCCATAACTGCTTCCATTGTTTTAATCTCTTGTGTATTCTCTCCAAGTGGATAACCCACCACTATATTAAGTTTTACTTTAGAATCCTCATCAGTTATACATTCTTTCGCAAATTCAGCGTACTTTGGATTAAATGACACGCTAGCAAGACTAAGTTTGTTGGCCGTACCGATTATCTCAGCTACACGTTCTTTGCCTATAGGCTCCAAAGCTCTAAACTCTAAACATTTCGCAAGTTCTTTCTTATTCATATAGTATCTCACCTTTGTAATATTATTTACTGATTTGTAGTGTATAGCAAAATGAAAAATAAATCAATCAATTAGCGAGAGTAAAACTAATTTTATCATAATTTTAAAAAAATCACACCAGCAATATTTTTTGCTAGTGTGAAATCTAACATTATTTGTTCTTAGCAGAAGAATATCCATACGATAAGTGCAAACACTATACAAATGCTTGCAAGTATTCTATAAGTCATAAGTACTTTATCATCGTTAGAGATCTCATCTACCCCTCTATGCACTCTTGTAAGCCTTCTTGCAAGAATCAAAAAAGTAACACCTAGAATAGCCACAAAAGTAGCAATCCAGAAGTTAGCAATCGCAAAAAGCGAAGTAAATTTGTTCCAAAATGTACTCATAAATGAATCTGCAGCTAGTAAATTCATAAGTCTATACTCCTATTTATCAAAAATCATCGTAAGCATTATAACATACAAAAAATCATTTTTCAATGTATTTGGCAAAAATTTTTTTACTTTTTTTGCAATTTTATCTATTTGTCAAACTAGTTGATATCAAAAAAATAATATATTTATCCTTAATTTTCAAAATGTAACGTTAATTACCTCACAATAAATATATTGATTGAATATTATATTATGATTGCAAAAATTAATTTTAAGGAGGAAATATGAAAAAATTTGCAATATGTATATGTGCAATTGTTGTAGCAATATCTTTTACTTTTGTTGGCTGTGATAATACAAATAACAAAATCAGACTTAACGAAGTAACTCATAGCATTTTTTATGCTCCGCTATACATTGCAATCAACAAAGGATATATGTCAGATGCTGGACTAGAGATAGAACTTACTAACGGCGGTGGCTCAGATAATAGTATGACTGCCCTTCTAACTAATGCGGCAGATATTGCTTTGCTTGGACCAGAGACAAGTGTATATGTTGCCAATCAAGGCAGAAACGATTTGCCAATAATCTTTGGGCAATTAACTAAACGTGACGGATCTTTCATTATTGGCAGAAGTGCTATCGATGGATCATTTGATTGGAGATCGCTAGAAGGCAAAGAGATACTTGGTGGAAGAAAAGGCGGAATGCCTGCTATGACTCTAGAATACTTGCTGAAGTCCAAAGGATTAAATGATGGAGAAAATATAACAATTAACTATGATGTTGCGTTCAATAATATGACTGCAGCCTTTATCGCAGGTACTGCAGACTATATGACTACATTTGAGCCAACTGGAAGTACTCTAGAGAAAAATAGTCAGGGCTATATTGTTGCATCTGTTGGTGCAGAAGCTGGCGAAGTGCCATTTACTACATTCATGGCTAATAGAAGCTATCTTGACAAAAATCCAGACATTATAAGCAAATTCCTAAAAGCAATTATGCGTGGATACAACTTCTTAATCACTGCTAAGATAGATGATGTAGTAGAGGCATTGCTTCCATCATTTGCCGACAGCGACAGAGAAATAATCAAGAACAGTATTCTTAACTATATACAGATAGATGCGTGGACATCAACACCTGTTATGACCAACAATTCCTATGAGAAATTACTTGATATAATGATGGCATCAGGCACAATAGATACGCGTGTAGACTTCAACAAAATTGTAGACAATTCATTTGCTTTAGATGTAATGAACGAAATGCTTAGTGCATAATAAGAGCAATCATATAATCTATGTTAACGCAATCACAATTTCGCAAAATAGTCAATATAATGAATTATAATGCTAAATTATGATAGGAGTAAATATAGAAATATATGAAAATTCTGGAACTAAAAAATGTTGGCCTTACATATTTTAGTAAAACGTGTGAGACCAAAGCATTAGAAGATATATCTTTTAGCATTGACAAAAACGAATTTGTAAGCATAGTAGGTCCGAGTGGCTGTGGCAAAACAACCATTCTGTCCATTATAGCAGGCCTTATCAAGAACACATCTGGCACAGTTAGAGTTGCTTCAAGCGAACGCTCCAACAGTGGTGTTGATGTGGGATATATGTTTCAAAAAGATGAGTTGTTCGAATGGCGAACTATTCTAAAAAACGTATATCTTGGCTTGGAAATCAAAGGAAAATTGACACAAGAAAACAAAGAATATATAGATAATTTGCTCAAAAAATACGGCCTTTGGGAGTTTCGAGACAAACATCCTAGCGAGCTTTCTGGTGGTATGAGGCAGAGAGTAGCACTAATTAGGACACTTGCTCTAAAGCCTAAAATTATGCTTCTTGACGAGGCATTTAGTGCATTAGATTATCAGACAAGGATAAATGTCTGTGATGATGTATACAAAATTCTTAAACAAGAGAAAATCACATCAATTCTAGTTACTCACGACATTAGCGAAGCAATTAGTATGTCAGACAAAATTATAGTCCTGTCATCTAGACCATCGACTGTCAAAGATATTCATGAAGTGAAATTAGACAAATACCCTACCCCTTATGAAAGAAGAAATAGTGTAGAAAGCAAAGCCTTATTCGAGACAATCTGGAGTGAATTGCAATGAATAATATTTCTCCACAATACAAAGCATATCTTAAGAAACAAAAACGCAATAAATGGCTTGTGCATTTAATTCAGGTATTTATATTAGTTGCAATTATTGGTTTGTGGGAATTACTAGCAATAATTGGTGCAATAGACACATTTATTACCAGTAGTCCTAGCAAAATCATTGAGACAATTATTAACTTGGCAACACAAGGCGATCTAATGCTACATGTAGGCACAACATTATACGAGGCTATATTGGGCTTCGTAATTGCCACTGGACTAGGAACATTTATTGCCATATTGCTGTGGTTTAGTGAAACTGCAAGAAAAGTTCTTGATCCTTTCTTGGTTGTACTTAACAGTTTGCCAAAAATCGCACTTGGTCCCATCATCATTATCTGGGTTGGCATAGGCACAACTTCCATTGTTGTTATGGACGTTCTTATAATGATTATCATTACAACAATAACCATGCTTAATGCTTTTTGCAACTGCGAACATAACAAAATTATGCTTCTTACTAGTTATGGGGCAAACAAATTGCAGATACTATCCAAACTAATTTTACCTAATGCAATTCTTGACTTCATTGGTGTATTAAAAGTTAATGTAGGTCTTACTTGGGTTGGAACAATTATGGGCGAATATCTTAACAGCCGTGCAGGACTAGGTTATCTAATAGTCTATGGAGGTCAAGTATTCAACCTTAATCTTGTCATGGCAAGCACAGTCATATTATGTGTACTCGCAGCAGTCATGTATTTGATAGTGGCAGCATTCGAAAAATATGTCAAGAAACACCTTGTGTCATAGAAAAAAGCGATACTTGAAGAATATTTCAAGTACCGTTTTTTTTACCTAACTACATAATCTAGATGGGTTGTCTGCAATACTAGCCCTACTGCAGGAGCAGTCTTGCCGGCCATTTTTCTATCCTTACTCTCTAGAATTTTGCTTAAATCTCGCTCTTTTAGTCTACCCAATAGATAATCAAATAATGTTCCTGCAATTATTCTAACCATATTATATAAGAAGCCAGATCCACTTACCTTAAGTGTAAAGAATCCCATCTCGTGATAGATAAGCTCAATCTCATATATTTTTCTTACCTTATCTGTAACACTAGTGCCTGCCGCACAGAATGCACTGAAGTCATGCTCACCTTTTAGTTTCTTTAACTCGTCTTCTGCCTCGAACACACGCATGCCACCATCTATAGAATCTCGCATATTAAGTCTATAGCAGAACTGCGATAGATATGGGATATCAACATCGGATACGTAGAAATTGTACATATATGTCTTACCCACAGCCTCGTATCTTGAATTGAAATCGTCTTTGACCTGAAATATCTTTACAAACCTAATATCATATGGCATAAGCATGTTGATACGCTTAACAAGGCTATTAAGACTCTTAGAGTTGACTGTACCAATTTTGTCCAGCAATGTCTTGTCGTCTATGTCGAAATGACCTATCTGATATATTGCAGACACCCCTGAATCTGTTCTACTACTAGCATGAAAACTAACTTGCTTGTCGAAAAACAGCCCCAATATAAATTCTATTTCACCTTGTACAGTGTCACCTTTTGCTTGCTTCTGATAACCTAAATATTCTTTACCTAGATATGAAAATTTTACCCCTAATCTCATCTTTTTTCTCCTTTTTTTTATATATTAAAACAAAAATTTCGTTATTTTTCAAGTGTTTCTTGTGTCTGATTTTTTGTGTTTTTAACTAATTTTGTCGAATTTTGTTGGCACAACGCTATTGTAGCAAATTTTTATACAATTAACAATTATTTTCTAGATATTTGTTTTATGAAAATTGTAATATTTTTTTGGTTATTTATTTGACTAAAATAAATATTATATATATACTTTTATCGTATTTTTAGTTAAGTACAAAAATTCTTTAAGAGGTAAAAAGCTATATGTCTAGAATTACAATTGATGGTAATACTGCTGCGGCAACAATCGCATACAAGTTCAGCGATGCTGCAACAATATACCCTATTACCCCTTCCAGCACCATGGCAGAACTGTGCGACCAATGGGCAAGCGAAGGTAAGAAAAATATTTTTGGCAACACAGTAAAAGTAGTAGAGATGCAATCCGAGGCAGGTGCATCGGGAGCGCTTCATGGCTCACTATCAGCAGGAGCATTAACAACCACATTCACAGCCAGCCAAGGACTTCTTCTAATGATTCCTAATATGTACAAGATTGCTGGAGAACTTACTCCTTGCGTAATGCACGTTAGCGCACGTGCACTTGCAACACATGCTCTATCCATATTCGGCGATCACTCAGATGTTATGAGTGTAAGAAGTTGTGGTTGGGCAATGTTGGCATCAGCATCTGTGCAAGAAGCCATGGATCTGGCACTTGTTGCACATTTAAGCACTTTGAAATCCAGCGTTCCTTTCGTTCACTTCTTCGATGGATTTAGAACAAGTCACGAAATCAACACAATTGACGAGATTGATGATGAGAAGATTAAGCCACTTATTCCTTGGAACGAAATTGCTAAGTTCAGATCAAGATCACTTAATTCTAACAACCCTCATCAACAAGGTACTGCACAGAATCCAGATATTTATTTCCAGAATAGAGAGAAAGCTAACGAATATTATCTACGAGTTCCAACTATTGTTCAAGAGACTATGGACGAGGTATCTAAGATAACTGGAAGAAAGTACAATCTATTCGATTATTATGGTGCAAAAGATGCAGAGTACATCATTGTATCTATGGGATCTAGCACTACAACAATCGAGCTTACTATAGATTATCTTAACAAAACTTATGGCAACAAATATGGATTAGTTAAGGTTAGATTATATAGACCATTTGCAACAAAAGCATTCCTTAATGCAATACCAAAAAGTGCCAAAAAGATTGCTGTTCTAGACAGAACTAAGGAGCCGGGAGCAGATGGAGAGCCTTTGTACAAAGATGTTCGTACTGCCCTATTTGATAGCAATTATAAAAATGTTACTGTAGTAGGTGGACGATACGGACTTGGTAGCAAGGAATTTACTCCTAGTATGGTCAAAGCAGTATTTGACAATCTAGAGCAAGATAAGCCAAAGAACGGCTTTACAGTAGGCATTAACGACGATGTAACCAACACGTCACTAGAGATTAAGGATAAGATCTACCCATCAGATGACTCAGTTACTGAATGTAAATTCTATGGATTTGGTGGAGACGGAACAGTAAGTGCCAACAAGAGTTCTATCAAGATTATTGGTAATAACACAGATTACAACGGTCAGGCATATTTCGAATATGACTCCAAAAAGAGTGGCAATGCAACAATTAGCCATATCAGATTCGGCAAAGGTGTATTGAAACAAAGTTATATGTTGGATAATGTAGATTTCGTATCTGTACATAATCAGACATATGTAACAAAATACAATATCTTAAAGAACGTTAAAGACGGTGCTACAATGCTTCTTAACACAGGCTGGGATATGGAACACATCAATATCATGTTCCCAGATGCGTTAAAGAAAGAGATTGCAGACAAAAAAATCAAGTTGTACACAATAGATGCTTACGCAATCGGCAAAGAACTAGGTCTTGGCAACAAAATCAACCTTATAATGCAATCTGCGTTCTTCAAGCTTATTAATATCATGCCTTATGACAAGGCAGTTGAGGAAATGAAAGCGTATGCCAAGAAAGCTTATGCTAAGGCGGG
>CAJOPQ010000091.1 GCA_905236445.1 uncultured Clostridia bacterium | reverse complement strand
GTAGTTTTAATTTCATCTAACGCACCAAAGACTGTTGTATTTGGTGTTGAATTAGTAGCATCATCATACACAGCGTCAATTTTTGTCTCAATTGCAGACTTTTGGAAGAAATAAGCTACATCATTTGTGCCCATAAATTTATTTACATTTCCATCTATTGTACTAATTTGACTTGTGACGTCACTGTCTGCAAGTATCTCTCCCAATAACGATTTAATAACTGTTTGACCAATGTTCCCAACTAGTGTTGAGCCCCTCAATTCATCAAAATATCCACCTAATGTGGTAGCTTCTACACCCTTTGAATTTGATGCAAAATCAAGAAGATATTGTACTGACTTAAATTCATAATCAAGGTCATCGTCAGCAGTTAAGTTATCAACATTGCCTTGAATTGTTGCTGCAACATTTGTCATATAAGTTATCGTATTAGAAGTATCTATAGTTATATTTGCTTTCAATAAATATTTCACATGCTCTATTGTAAGAGGTGTATCAGTATCATCTAGGATATCATCAAGAGTCGCACCCGTTCCGTCCTGTGCTTCTACACTATTATCATAATAAGTATGTTGTTCATCACCAGCAAATTTTCCAAGAGTTACAGAATCTATATTCATTAGCTCGGCTAGATTGTTGCGCACATTTTCCCATGACGATATACTTTTGCCATATAGTGTATCCAATATTCCACTAAAACTGTCTTCATAAAAGTAATTGTGAGAATCATTTAGAAGCCCATTTAATGTTGTCGCATTGCCACTACTACTAGTAGCAAAAATTACCTCTTTCAGTGTATCGTCTATACTACTAGATCCTCCAACAGTTTCTGCAACAACACCTATTATGAATTTTTTAATTCCGTCGTTAGATAATAACGCATTATTGTCTCCTTTGGCTAATTCGTCCAATGCACTACCAATTCTGGACAAAGATTCTTGATCTATATCTAGCGAGATTTCACCATCTACATAAATACTATTAATTAAACCGTTTATTCTGTCAATATATACATAGTAATTGATTGTTTCATCTTCTTTGTATTTCCTTTCCACTTTTTCAAGATTTACTAAGATCTCCTGAACAAGAGTAGTTATTTGCTTTTTTATATTCAAAGAATCGTCATCGTCAAACGCATTAGGAATATAGTTCTTTAAATCTATGATAAATTTGTTAGCAACACCACCCAATAGCGTGTTGTCAATAACCTCATCTAATGCACATATGGTGATATTACCACTTGTGCCATTCGTTGGCGTATACGTTCTAGTATTTTCCTCATTTAGCAATAGTGCGATTATATTATTCTCGCCACCCAGATTAAGCAATTCTTCCATTCCATTTTCGGCAGTAGCAGTGTCCAACACTGCCCCAATAAAGTTATAGAATGCATCATTAATGTTAAACGCTTCCGTAAAATTAAACGATCCAGATTTGTTTAGCCCACCTACGAAATTTTCTTGGATTTTGTTGACTGCATTATACAACACATAACTAAGCTCTGCATTTTGCTCATTAAAAGAAATATATCCATATTGGTCAAAATATTGATTATTGTCAATATCAATTCCAGATTTTATTTTATCAATTGCCTTATAGAATATAAATGTAATATTGTTATAAGTGATATTATTGTTTTCTATTTTCTCTTTGAATATTGCCAAATTTTGCAAAGCATCTAGTGTTGCGCCAATTGTTTTGTAATTTCCAATCTCTATAGACCAATTGTCCATATTGCCAAATTCGAAGCTTCCATTTAGTAAAGGTTCAGTTCCATAGAACAAAATATTAAATATATCTGCAATTTTTTCAAATTCTTCAACAAAATCAAAATTTTTATCAAGGCTATTAAGTGCAGACTTAATACTGTTAGATACAATTGTCGCATCACTCTCATCTATAAACTCTTGTATAACGCCATCTATAGCCTCGCCAACCTTGTCAGCGATATCATAAAGGATATCATTGTAATAATCTTCACTAACCAAATCGGCAACTGCGTCTACAACTTTGCCCAGCTTAACTATAGTCTCTCTATTCAGTTCTGCCAAATCAATATTCTTTATGTTTTCCATATCCAACTCTTTGAACTGAGAATTATTCTCATCATTATTGGTATTAAGATCTAGCAATATTCCAAATACATTATCGATTGCACCAGTGACAAAGCTTGCTACAGCATCATTTGTGACATTTACTAGTGGATCGTGTGAAGTATTCAACTCTAAAGAGTTTAATAATGTATTAAGCAAATAATTAACCGATTGTGGCAAAACGCTATTAACAACAACTGGCTTGTAGCCATTATAATCATAGAAATTATTGATTAAATAAGTAAAATAATTTGTTTTGTTGTGTGAGGTATAATATTGATAATTAACCTTTTGGACTGTACCAAATATATTTACCTCATCATTGCCTATCGTTTGCTTTAAAATATCAGATAGCAGACTTGTATTAACATTCACACCATTAATCTGATCTTGTATTCCATAGTTAAGAATTCTGGCAATATTAACAATTGACTTCAATTCCATTTTTAATGCATTTGCATCGCTAACAGTTCTTAGAGCATCTACAACAATAGAAATTAATTCATTAATATCCAGTTCAGCCTCGATAGAATCTGTATTCTGCCCTTCAGACTCTGCTATTCTAAGTGCGACTTGAGCATCTATGATCTGGGTGTCGATGTAATCTGCTGCCAAATCAATTAATTTTGGTGCAAGTATAGATACAATGCTTATATCAAATAAATGATCAATAGCGCCGTCTAATGTGTCAATTAATTTACTCAATGTTGCAACGCTATAACCGTCTTCTTGTAATTTCTCATAATATTTTTGGAGATTCTGGAAATCATTAATAAGTTGTGAGATTGCAGTAGCATCTTTGGTTAAATCTGCATCTACCCCATCAATTTTGCCACGTGTTAGCATTTCAAAGGTCTTAGTCGCAACCCACTTACTACCGGTATATGTAAGAGCCCCATAGCCATAAGATGAAGTGTAGTACTCGTTGTATTCACCAAATAATCCGTTGGTTAGATAATCTATAAGTCCCACTTCTTCATCTTCATCTGTCGTAATATGATTGTTTGTATTGATGTCATTTGCAATATTCATGATACCAATAACTGGTGATAATGTAAATGCTCCAACCATAAGTCCAACAACACCACCAAGCAACATACCAAGCAATCTATGTCTTTTCGGTTTTGTAGGTTTTTCTACAGGAATAAGAACTTCATTTTCCTCTTTTTTCTCCTCGGACTTTGGCTTGTGTTCGTCTTTTGGAACAAACTCTTCTTTTTTGTCCTCTACCTCTTTGATTTGTGTGATTTCTTTTTGTTTTTCATAAGGCTTATCTAGAAGTTCATTCTTCTCAACACTGTCTTCTACCTTCGTGCTGTCTTGCAATTGGCCAGTTCTAATCAACATTTCATCGTAAGACTTTCTTGCTTTTCGCAAACTTTCTAAATTCTTTCTGTTTTGCTCAGCACGCAACTCGTCTGCATCTTTAACCTCTTTTAAAGATTCTTCCAATACATCATTGTCGCCATTTGTGGCAAATCCCATTGATTCAACTCTTGGCTTACCCTTATTAAGTCTTGCATAATCCTTTTTGTACTGCTTGTACGCATTTAAGTCATGCCTATACTGTCTCTCTTTCTTGCCAATAAATACCCACTTAGACAGTGCCCAATTCAATGGCAACAGTATTATTTTTAGCAACCAGAACAATATAACGAAAATAAATGCATTCAGAATCAGGCATATATATGTCATTAATATTCTTACTACTTCATCTATAGACTCTGCAACAGCCGACCAATCAACTCCACTATTTTCTACATAATATGAAACTATTTCTTCTATATTGTGAAACTCGTTGCCATCGACAGTTAATACAAATTGCATATTTGCAATTGCCCTAGTCACCATTCCTGACAACAATATTATTAGAAGTATTGCAGTTACAAGCAACCATACACCTCTTATAGCTGTTCGCCTAAGCCCTCTAACAAAGCCCCAATACATTCCAGATAATACAAACAATGCCACAATCCCTGACATTACAAGATTAAAGATTAATTGAATAGACATATTCCCCTCGCTTGTACAAAACAAGTATTATAGATATACATTATATTACTACATATTCTATTATATGTAAAATAAATTAAAGTAACAAAAATTTTACTAGAATTACCAGTTCGACAAATTATAGGACTTTTGACATCTTTGAACTTCCACTTCTGCCTAAAAAAAACAAACCACCGTCATGGGTGGCTTGCTAATTTAAAAGCTGAAGTGGTAGGATATTCGGTGTCGT
>CAJOPQ010000090.1 GCA_905236445.1 uncultured Clostridia bacterium | reverse complement strand
TAAGTTATAGCATTGATAAGCAACTTGCCTTCCTACTTATATTGTGTGCACTATGTGGAGATATATACAGAAAATATCTAGAAAATTTTAGAAAATTATTCCTTACGGCTTGACGATATAATATTGTAGAAAAATGTTGAAATATTTTTGTTTAATCGCTGATATTTGTTATAATAAAGAAAAACTTTAGTTGGAAGATATGGATTCATATAACTTTGTAATTGATTTCGAAAATGGCAATATTAATATTCTAAAACTTGGCTATGGCATAGTTCTGTCAGAGCCGGCTATTGCTATTGTAAGTACTAGACAAAAAAATGACGTTGTACAAGTTGGACTAGATGCAGTCGATTATGTGGGCAAGTTAGACAAGTCTTTTGAGGTTGTAAAGCCAATTGCAAAAGGACGAATTGTCGACCTTGGGGTTGCGACTAAGATGCTTGACATATTTCTTAGCGATCTAGAGGAAAAGAAGTTTTATAATAGACGCGATATAATTTTCTTAGTTCCTTGTGGTGCAACTCAAGAAGAACGAGAACAATATATGTCGCTAGGATATTCACTATCTGCTAAGAAAGTACTGTTAATTCCTAAAGAGCAAGCGATCAATCTAATGGACGATACTAAGTCCAAATTGGCACAGATGGTTGTTATAGTTGGGATAGATACTATAGATATTGCTATAATATATAGGTCTATGCTCATCAAGGGCTATACCATAGATCTAGGGGCAAATATTATTGTAGACAGTATTAACAATCATATTGCTAGCAACAACGGCATCGAGATAGACGAGAGTGTATTGCAAGAGATATATTCGGATATGGCAACAATTCTGCCTAACGATAATTACGAAGAATTCTACATGGGCAAAGATTCTTATTCTGGCTCATTAGTTAAGTTCGAAGTAGATTCTTCGACACTCAGGCCATATTATACCAACTTTGTTAGCGAGGTGGCAGATATAATCGAGACTGTTCTCAAAAGGCAGGACAGTTCTATTCTGGCTCAGATTAATGTTGCTGGGATTAAATTGGCTGGGGTGATTAACGACATAACTGGATTGAAGAAATTTTTAAGCAATAGGCTTGGAGTAGAGGTGCATTTAATTGAAGGTGGTCAGTACTCAGCAATAATGGGTATTTCTACTAAATTAATGGATATAGATACACTAGACAAATTGTCTATAAAATAAAGATTGTAATACATTGTGTCGAACCGGTAGAAGTAAATGGATTATACAAAATATATTTCATTTACTTTTTTTTATTTTCATGGCAAAATTTTGTAATACATTAGATATAGGGTTAGAGTAAATGGCGAGAAAAATTGTAATCACATCTGGCAAAGGTGGAGTGGGCAAGACGACTGTTACGGTCAATCTGGGTGTCAATCTGGCGAAGTTAGGTTATTCTGTACTTCTAATAGATGGTGACTTTGGATTAAATAATCTAGATATAGTAATGGGGCTAGAGTCAAAAATTAATTACGACATATACGATGTAGCCATGTGCAAGTGTCGTGCAGAGCAAGCAATTATACAAGACACATTTAATAGCAATATAGCTATTCTTCCTGCGACCAAAGACATTAAAGGGTTGTATCTGCCAGATATGATATTAGAAGATGTAATAGCACAGTTAGACAAATCTTATGACTATATTCTCATAGATAGTCCAGCAGGGATAGACAAAGGATTTGTTAGGACACTTAGCTTAACTCATGAGGCAATAATAGTGACAACGCCACACATTTCTGCACTTCGAGATGCAGACAAAGTAGTAAGTATATTAAGAAATGTAGGTTTTGATATGTTAAGTGTAGTAGTTAATAGAGCAAGAGGCGATCTTATGGTGTCGGGTGAGAGTGTGTCGGTAGACTTTATTGCTCAGTTTCTCAATCTTGATATATTGGGCGTTATACCAGAAGACGACGAGATTAATAATCAACTTCTTATAGGTGGAGATATACATATTGCTTCTCCTGCGTTTAGCGCTTACAAGAAACTTGCTAAGAGCATAGCCAACTCTAAGATAGAAATATATGATGTAACGAAAAGATATAGAGGGCTTATAGGGCGTATAAGAAGAATACTTAAAAAGATGGCGTAAAAGGGGAATGATATGGGAAGTAAAGATCCAACATCTATGCAGGTATACTGTGAGACAAGACTAAAGAACATGGTTATTCGTGACAAAGAGAATAATAACTATAGAATAGGTAATATCCTAAAAGCAGAGATACTGTATGTATTACGGTCATACTTTGATTTACATGAGTACGATATGGATATAGATATAAGCATAACAGAAAATGGAATGTATCATGTGTCTATTGGGGCTGATTGTAGGAATATTAAGGCTGTGTCGTACATTAAGTGAGATTAGATTATATGTTAGCAATAACTATGGGCAAGCTTGATTATCATGTAATATTTAACCAAAGGACAAGCATATAAATAATAGTGTTAAAAAGTTCGAGAGTCTTACTAGTACTATTTATAGATAACATTTAGGAGTATTATATGATACATTATGTAGAGATAACAAATATTAAGAAAAATGACATTAATTATCACAAAGCAAATAAAAGGGGATATAGAGCATATAGTTTTTTACTTTTGCTTATTCTGCCTGTCTTTGCTATGGGGTGTCTTAGGCTATATTCTACGACAACTCTAAGTGGAATATATTCTAATGTGCTAAGAGCATATAATCCTATATATTCTCCATATTCCGAGACCAGTAATATAGTATTTACAACAAGTGATGATAAGGTCGGAGATTTTGAACTTCCTATTATTAGTTCTAAGACTAAGATAGATCAAGATGGAACTGTTAGTGCAGAAGTAAAAGAGAGTATTCTTATCAAGTCTGTTGCAGATGGTGTAGTTGATAAGATAGAGGACAGAGATGGCGTAAAAGTAATTGTTATAAGACATGGTAAAGATCTTAGAGTAGAGTATATCAATATTGATGTTGCTGGCGTTAATGTGGGCAATATTGTAAGGGCAGGTAAAGAGATTGGTACAGCAAAGCTTGGTAGTACTGTATCTTTTAAGGCATATCTAGCCAACAAACAAGTCAAGGGATTTAAAATCGAAAACAATAAATTAGTATGGCAAAATTAAAAATCACTATAGAGCCACTAGCAATTGTAGCATTGTTCCTATTCATTTACTTCGGCTGGGCAAGTGAAGTGATGCTATATATGGTGGCTCTTTTTCTAC
>CAJOPQ010000089.1 GCA_905236445.1 uncultured Clostridia bacterium | reverse complement strand
ATGTCTTATACTGATACTTATACTTCCTCTTATTTTTCTGATGTTAATGGAGATGGATTACCTGACTATATTGCTGATGGAAAAGTTTATTTTAATAATTTGAATACATCTGGTAAATTTATTTCTCATAGTGGAGAGTTGGAAGTAATACTGGATTCTACAAGATGTACAAATTTTTATTACGATGGAGAAGTTGAAGTTATACCTGATTGCATTATTAAAGATACGATTGTTTCCACCTATACTTTTAATACTCCGGATTGTTCTTTAGGTTTCATCGGGACAGAACCAGAATATACAGAAAGACCATATTTAGACACATGGGATTGCGAGGATTGTAGAGAAGCCATAATAGAATATCTAGGGGGAGGACTCTGTCCAATTGACCTACATTCTGCTTTTACAGATTTGAATCTACCAATGAGGAGAAGCAGAGCATCTTCAGATACTATTGCAGAAGCCACGGGTGATAATAGGTGGGATGATTTGGAAGCTAAAGTTATTCACTGTTTGAAATATTGTGGGTATGAATTAGTATGTGAGGAATGCAGGGACTATTATGATTGGTATTTAGATAATCCGGATGATATAAATTTAAAAGAATTATATGAAAATTGTAAATTAGAAAATGGATGTCGCTCTTTGTGTTCTGAATGCTACGGGCATCTTGCTGATGGGAATGAAGATGCTTACCTCGCTTGTGCTGACACCTATTGCTTAAACGGAGTTTTGCAAGGCATGAATAATCCGTGCACAGATTGTCATGATATTTGCGTAGATGATATCAGCAATTGTAAAACTTGTATATATCAAAATCCAACGTGTTTTGTTTGTGACGAATGTCAAGATATTTGCGTTAATGATCCGGATAATTGCAATCAATGCAAGATAGAAAATAACTGCCTTGGTGGAATAACAACTGATTGTGAAGATATTTGTCTTCATGGCAACAATACAAATGATCCATATCAATGCGCCGACTGTTTAATAAACATGGGAGCTTATTGCGAAGAATGTCAAAATGTATGTCTGGAGAATCCTGAAAATTGTTTTAATTGCGTAAATAGGCATTGCCGTTATAGTGAATCAGAAGCATACATCAATGGATGTTGGGCTAACGCATGGTACTCTTATCATTTGTGGGAGAACAATATTCGAAATAGATATTCTAATGTCATTATTGTTAGAAATGGAAACCAATATTATGCCCATCAAATTGATACCATTTGCCCTGAAAGGACAGACCCAGAAATAGAAGCAGTAAGAGTATGGGTCGCCCCCAAAAACGGCACAATAACTCTCCAAAGTTTATTGCGCCTTGTACATGATACGAGTGCCACACGTCAACAGGCTCGTCAAGTTGACGGAGTACGTTGTTTGATACAGCATAATAAAAACGTTACTGTCAATTCTGCAACTCATACGTTGCAAGCACAAGCAAGCAATATTATTGATGCATTTGATATAGGTGCAGACGACTATCAACTAAAGAGTAATACATATAGCAATATTAGTGTAAAACAAGGCGATGTATTCTTTTTCCATCTTCGTTCAGTCAGAACCCATAATTTTGACAACGTCATTTGGAACCAAATATTCACTTATGAGAATGATAGTTCTTATTCATCTCTTGACGATTTCATTTGTGCAGCTGATGAGGTGTTTCAAACTGACAATAATGGAACAATAGTACTGAATACTGACATTTCATGCGTTACAGGTTCTTCTGCAATTCTTCGTGTTTTTGTTAATAATCAGCAGATAGATAGCATTCCTATCAATTCTAACTCCACGCATAGTAGAAAAGAATTTAGTTATTATAATGGTCAGTTGGTGTCACTCGAGTTGTTTTCTACTGACAATTTGGGCAAGTTTGAAATAAAACCGAGAATCACCTTCACACCTGCCCAAATTGACCCTACGAACTTTGTATATGACCAGTGGTTAACGCCCAAAGTTCTTTTTAGTAGAGAAGTGGTATTGGATTCTGTTTATTATAATCTTTTTGGAACTCTCTATCGTGGTTGGGGGCAATTCGCATATAACAATCTTAATGCATTAGATAATATTCCTATAAACACATTGAATAACTCTGCTATTGAATATGCACGCACCGCCCCAACGGATAGTGCTACCTTCTGCCAATCGATAACATTTACAGAAGCAGACACTTTGCAACTTATGCAAGAGGGAGGAATAGAAGCCGCTTTCGAAGAGCGCAACTTATATAACCCATTAGACAATTTGTGGATTCAGATGTTACCAGACATAAGCCAATATCGTTGGGAGGCATATGGTCGTGTAGCACGTAGTGGAAGAGGATTGCTGTCAAATACTCGTGACACCAAAACCCTGCCTTACACCATTGATAATGGAAACAATATAGATGATGACGAATATGTTGAATTTGATAGTGATGTTCCTATTTTAAGTAGCAATCAACGAGTAATGGCTGTTCGAAAGAAAAGTCGAACAAAACAATGGAATGTTAATGCAGGAGTAGGAGTGTTAGGAAATGGTATCGGTCATACATACTCCGAGTCGGACTATTCTGTTCAGACGGACTTCATGGATATGAATGGTGATGGTTACCCCGATGTTGTTCGCTCTTCTACCATACAATATACCATGCCATGGGGTGGATTAGGTGAGAATATCAGTGTAAAGAATTTCGATGCATACTCTAATCATAGTGTTTCTAATGGTAATTCCATTTCAGGTAATTTCGCGATACCAGTAAAAGCTTCGGCAAACAATATTAAAGACGGCAAATTTTTAACTCATACCAATGGAAGTATAAGCGGACAACAAACTGTCACAAATAGTGAAGCCGCGATAGCATACGTCGACATCAATGGTGATGGGCTGCCCGATAAGCTAATCCGCCGAAATAATATCGTATTGGCTTTCTTAAATATTGGCTATGGATTTGCTTCTCCTGATACAATCATTGATTTATCATTCATCGATAACAACACAAGCGTGTGTATGGGAGGAGGCGCCGGTGCAAGCGGAGACATTGGGTGGGGTGAAATCCAAGAAGTTACGCAAAATATTTTAGGTACTGAAAGCCCAACTCTTGCTAGTAAATACCAAGTGAGTCTTGCTCTTGGTGTAGATATGAATTGGTCTGAAAATAAATTAGTAACGCGTTTTATAGACATGAATGGCGATGGGATACCGGATGTCGTAAGACAAACCGATAACGGCTTTCTTGTTGCTCTGATGTCTGCGCAAGGTGCCGAACAACAAAGCATAGTTAATGGTAGAACTATACAACGTAGCAAGACTTTTAATTGGGGCATAAACATTGGAGTAACCGCAGGATTCCCCGTCTGGTTTTTTAAAATTTGCATCGGGCTTAACGGTTCTCCGAAAGGCCAGTCGACTACTCAGGGGACACATGACCTAATTGATATGAATGGTGATGGATTACCTGACTTGGTATGGACCGATGCTGATGGGATACACATTAGATATAACCAATTAGGTAAAAGTCGTTTGCTAAAAAGGGTAACGAATCCTACGGGACAGAAGTATGAGTTTGAATACCGCCTTTCAGAACCAACATATGAACAGAGGGGCAGACAATGGTTAATGAGTACAATGTACAATATCGACCCACACGCTCATTCTGTTTTAGGATGCGATACCATGATGAGGACATTCGAATATGCCATCCCGCATTATGATTATGCAGAAAAACAATTTTTGGGTTATGGAACAACTATTTCAAATGATATAAATACAGACACCCTACCACATAATAAATATCGTAAAACACTGCGCCATTACAATAATCTAGATTTTATAGAACATGGCAAGATGACATACGAGGGCGTGATGGATAGCAATGACAATCTGTTCCGCGAATACGAAATTGGCACATGGTATGTTGATTCGACTTTTACTCCAACAGATAACCTCTGTGGTGACGCCTCAATAAAGGTTGGTTCAGAAGTTCACTATACGCGTTTCTATGAGGGGGGCAGTGACAGAATAGTAACAGCCAAGCAGTACAAATATGATAAATACCACAACGTTATAGAATATACTAATTTTGGAGATTCTATTCTTAATAACGATGAACTTAAAGCATTAATCGTATACGACTCCACTGCTGTCAATACTTACAATCTCATTTCTTCACCGGTAAGAGTGACCGTCTATAATAACGGGACTGCTGTTCGGGAAACACATGCTGATTACCAAGAAGGTTTATTGACTGAATTACGTCAAACAGACTTGCTATATTCTCAAACGGATACGACAAATTACTATTATGACACTTTTGGCCTTTCAGATAGTATTGTACTACCTACAAACCATAATGGAGAACGGGCTTTCACTTCCATAAAATATGATACATTTAGTCATACTTTGCCTGCAATGGTTACTGACCAATGGGGGCGAACAATGCACTATACATATGACAAATTTTGGAAAGAGCCACTTTCCATGATTGACCCATCAGGAAATTCTATATTGTATAGTTATGATGAATTAGGGAGACTATCGACAATATCATTACCAGGGGATACCACTCGCTATAGTTATTACAATCCATTTAATGGTATCACAACATATTATACCAGAAGGAATACAACTGTTACCTATACATATTCACCATATAGTACATTGAACGAAGATGATGCGTATCCATATACACAAGTACAACTTCATGCAAATAATGAAACAATACAAAAAAAGGTCTACTATAGCCATCGTGGTAATCTCTTATATCGTCAAGAGAAAGGTCTCAATACTGCAGACTGGCGTGACAAATGGGTATTTAGCGATATAACAGCAATTGATTGTTTTGGAAGAACAAAGACGTTATACAAGAATTATGAAGTAGAAACCTACAATGATATTACATTAGACACAGATAGTTTGCATGTTTATTTCCTACAGCATAATGATATCCTTGATAGACCCACTCTTGTGCAGTGGCAAAATGCTACGCAGCAAAACCGTTTATATTCGCTCGGACAAGATGCGTACGGGGTAAAACGCCTAAAAGAAACCGTGATAGACGAGCGAGGGGGGACTTCTCAACAATTCTTTGCACCGCAAGGTTGGATTACAACCTCTATATTGCCCGGCAATAATACCACATCTTTTGTTTAT
>CAJOPQ010000088.1 GCA_905236445.1 uncultured Clostridia bacterium | reverse complement strand
GACCACTTCCATCTTCAAGAACAAAGTTTGCTTTTTTGTTAATTTTACAAGATCCATCTTTGTTTTTGTATCTACTTTTGTATTCGGATATAGCATATCTGGAAATTGTACCTACACATACCACTTTGTCATCGCTTTGAATGGAGGCAATGGGATATACAAAATCCACATCAATCTCGCCTACAATATTATGTATATTTGCGACCTCTATTGGTTCAAATTCTATTTTTTGAATACTAGTTGAATTAAGTAAATCATATCTTTCTTGCAAAATATCTGTTGTTGAGTTCATTGAAGATACAGTATCACTTTGCAAGCTTATATTATATTCTTCTCGAGTAATAAGTTGCAGATGCTCACTTAGCTGATTTACAAAATCATTTTTCTCCAAATAAGCATAATTATCTGCACCTGCCTTTAATTGCACTGAATATACTTTATTAACTTCTTTGCTTACTTTGATTGCTATATCCTCACCATTTTGAAAACAACTTGGAAAATATTGTTGTATGAAGCGCATTATATATTCTTGAATCACATCACAATCTACAATATATTTTTTTACCTTACATTCAACTATAATCGAATTGTTGAAATATGACGAAATTGCTTTCTCTAATTCAAATTTGTCATTATCAGAAAAAGTATCGCTTACATACTGCATGCGACACCTAAGTATGTTAGTATTTACTTCATATTCTATTGCAGTAAACACTATATCATTATATTTATAATAATTTTGTCTTAAATAATCTAAAAATTCTTTCATCTTACCAAATAAATATCTGTAAAAAATCCACTACAATCACAAATGCAAACAGTATTAATAATCCTGCAGTGTGTATAGACTGTTCGACTTTTTGATTAATAGGTTTCTTTCGTATTCCTTCAATAATTACAAATACTGCTCTTCCTCCGTCTAAAGCAGGGAACGGCAAAAAATTAAATACTGCCAAGTTAACAGCGATAACTGGAAAAAGTAATAGCAAATATAACACACTCCTATTAGTTGCTTGAGCTATCGTTGTAATTGTTGTGACAGGTCCGCCAAGATCAGACAATTGTGTTTTACCAACAAATAGTTCACCTACAATCTTTAGACAATCACCCGCCATTTCAAAACAAAATGGTACAGACATTACAACTGATTTAAAAAAATCATATTTCACATATTCAATGCCGTCAATTCCAACGCCATATACATCTTTGCCCTTATCGTCTTGTCCAACAACAATATTCGTAATCTCTATATCTAGTGTCTGACCTTCTCTATCTATTGTGACTGTATAGGTCGAATTGCCCTTATTTCTTGTAAGTAGTTGAATGCCACCATTCGTGTATGTCGGCTTTGTCCCATCAACTCTAAGTATTATATCGCCTTCTTGCAGTGTAGACATATCGTATTCAATATGATTAGGTGTTGAATCTACAAAGCTTGTTACAATTGGAATCGCATTGCCAAAAACCATAAGCAAAGGAATTGCGACAATACAAGCAGATACAAAATTAAAAAACACACCACCAAACAAAACAATTAATCTTTTCCACCAAGCTTGCTTGTTGAATGCGCCTTCAACATCACTATTTTGGTCTTCTTCTCCCTCAAAGGCACAATAACCACCAAGAGGAATTAATCTAATCGAAAATGTTTCACCGTTAGCACGCTTCTTAGAATATATCGCTTTGCCAAAACCAATAGAAAACTCATTTATTTTAAATTTAAAAATTTTACCTGCGGTATAATGCCCAAGTTCATGGATAAATATTAATATAGCAAAAAGTAATAATGCAAGTAATATGCTACCTATTGTGGACATAATACTCACAAAACTACAAAGAAATTGTAACATATCTCTCCTTAAGGCTATGGAATTAGTAACTATTATAAGATACTATAAAAATTCCAATAAAATTACTAACTAACTGGCAATTATAGGCAAATAATTAATAATATAAACGAACAAAGTCCTACAACAATTAATGAATCAATTCGATCCATTATTCCACCATGTCCTGGAATAATATTGCCGTAATCTTTAACTCCACATTTTCTTTTTAACAAACTTGCTAATATATCACCAGCTTGTGCTAATATTGGACTTAATACTGCATACAAAGTTATAGGCAACCAAGTAATTTGTAATGACTCAATAACTGTTATAAATGTTTCACTAGTGCTGTAAATCATATAAAGGCCCAAAATACCTATAATGCCGAACAATAATCCACCAATAGCGCCACTAATAGTCTTATTAGGGCTAACTTTCTCTATTAATTTTGGCCCCTTAACTTTAGAGCCAATTAGCATTGCAAAAGTATCTGTAAATGTTGCACATACGAATGTTGCAATAACAACAAAATCGATAAATATAGCGACATTCTCTACATCAGATGCAACAAAACTAGGCATATGATTGATGACAATTAATAGAGCAATAAGTAGTGTTGGATACACACATACGAACACACTTGTTAAAGCTTTTACAATAATATACTTTGCTAAACCACCTCTAAAACTAGACCTAATCATCTCTGTTTTAGTCTCATCTTTGAATAGCAAAGATATTAAGATACTGCATAAGCAAGTTGCCACTAACATTGCAACATAATAGATTAGAAGGTCCCAAAGACTCCAATTGTTGTATACACCAAAAATAATGCCAATATAGGCAACAAAAATGAATGTACTAGCAAGTACTTCATTTACAAATTTTTTGCTATTTGCTAACGCCCTAACAACCTCAACAATAGCAACAAGCCCTGCAATAATTAAAAACGCATCATACACGTATGCTGTTAATAACCTCGATGCTATCATTAATGCTATTATTACAAATATTACACTTCCCGAAATTACTCTCTTTTTCATTTGTTATTTTTCCTCTTTAATTGCTCCAAATCTTCTATTTCGATTGTTATATTCTTTTAATGCTTTTAATAATTCTTTTTTGTTAAAATCTGGCCATAATGTATCTGGAAAATAAAGTTCGCTATATGCACATTGCCACAGCATGAAATTGCTTAAACGTTGCTCACCACTTGTTCTCACAATAAAGTCTGGCTCTGGTTGACCAGCAGTATATATATAATTATCCACAACTGATCTATCAACAGTCTTAATTCCATCTTTTATTATACGATTTATTGCATACACAAGCTCATCTTTTCCACTATAATTGATACCAATATTTAACACACATTCGCTGTTATGGGCAGTTTCTTTAATAACTTGATCTGCATTATTGACTAAATCATCAGGAAACTTATGATAATCTCCCATAATATTCAACTTTACATCTGGATAATCTTGCACAAAATTTTCTTTTTTGAATTCTTTCCTGAAAATATCAATTAGACCATCAATCTCTGACTTCGGCCTATTCCAATTCTCAGTTGAAAAAGCATATATTGATACATATTTTATACCAAGTTCAAAACAATGCTTTACAATTCTTTTTAAATTATTAAATCCCGCTTTGTGACCAGCGTTTCTTGGAAGCCCTCGCTTTTTTGCCCACCTACCGTTGCCATCAATTATAAAAGCAATATGTGTTGGAACTTTTAAATCTGCACTCAAATTAAATCCACCTTAAAAAATAAATTTTGTTATAATTCATAGATATGTTGATTGTTATCTCTTTGTCAACAAAATCTATTATACAACAAAAAATAAATTATAAATAATAAAACAACTGATAATGCATTATGTTGTCATGATTTCTTTTTGTTTTTGATCGCAAGATTTGTCAATTAATGTAGAAATATCATCTAAAATCTTCTGAACATCTTTCTCCAGCTTTGCCAACTCATCTTCTGTAAGCTCGTTATCTTTCTTCATTTTCTTAAATACATCAAGGACATCACGTCTTGCATTACGACACACAACTTTACAATTTTCTGTCATTTTAGATATTTCTTTAGCAAATTCTTTTCTTCTCTCTTCTGTCAGTTGTGGAAAAACCAATCTAATAACCCTGCCGTCATCACTAGGATTTACACCAAGATTTGCCTCATTTATTGCTTTAGTTACTGCCTTAATCATGCTCGTATCCCACAAAGAAACAACAAGCATTCTTGCTTCTGGAACAGATATTGTTGCCATTTGATTGATAGGTGTAAGCGTTCCATAATAATCAACCATAATACGCTCAACCAATTTTGGATTAGCCCTTCCTGCTCTTATTGTTGACATTTCTTCAATTAGATGATCATAGGCTTTGTTAACGTCTTCTTTATATGAATCAATATACATATTTATTTCTTCTATATTCATAAATAACTTATTCTCCATTTATTTTTGATTTACAAGAATCATTTTACTAAAGATTTGTTAAATTTACAAACAGAAATGATATATTTGATATTCTTTTTTACAAAAAAGACATATCATTAATGATATGTCTTATAATACTTTAAACTCTTGACAGATTCCAAACAAAATTTCCCGAAAGAGTAGCATCTTCAGTTATATCTGTAACATCTGCAATAACATAGATATATAGGCGTGCACCAGCATTCAAAGTTGTCGTAGAATATGTTGTAATAGATGAGCTCAGTGGAAAGTTGGTCATTTGAGTTGTTGATAATAAATATTTTATACTGTAATTTGTTGTACTAGGCAATGTGTTAAGAGCAATCCTCATATTAACATCCCTAGCTGTATTTTGAAAAATAAATTCAAATACAAGTTGATTTTGAGTACTGTCAAGTTGTCTTGTAGAATTTGTATAACCATCTGTATAAAGAGTTCCACTAGTAGTATTCTCTGCCACGAAATTTACTGTACTAACTCCTAAATTTGTAAATGGAGTTCTTGTACCATCAATAATAAAGTTAGCACTAGCAGTTGCAGTTATACTATCGGATGTGTATTCAATATTGACGCTAGAATATGCTTTCTGCTCATTTTCAACGAGCACAACAACAAGCGCAGATAGTATAGCAACTAAGATAATAGACATAGCAATGATAGCTATAATCAATTTTTTCCTTGTGCTCATTTTCCCTCCATTGCGAAATTACTTCACTTAGATTTTACAACATTATCGACATAATTGAAAAGTATTTTATACACTTTTTAAAAAAATCTCACTTTTCTAATTAAATAATTAACACAATAAGTGAGATTTTTTGTTATTCAACGTCAATTCCCTCAGCTTTTAGCATTGCATAGTATTCAGCAAATACCTTATCTATCACTTTGTCCTCTGTAACAACAACTAGGCAATCCTCATCATCTATCTCTTGAATCTCGAACACAATTGCCTCATCTTCAGCAACATTTTCCATTGCAGTAACTGGTTTCAATATTACATAGATTTTATCGTTCATTGGTATAGTTGCAATTTGCTCAAATTCTACACAATTGTTTTTCTCATCATATAGTTTGATATTGTCGTTATTGTTCTCATCTAACAATAATTCTACAGGTGACTTTTCCTCTGCCATTTTCTCATTCTCCTTTATTTATATACTTAAATTTGTTTTAAATAATCTTCTAATATTATTGTTGCAGACAATTTGTCTAACACAGTCTTTCTCTTTGCTCTTGAGACATCTGCATTTATCAGCATTCTCTCCGCCATAAGCGAAGTTAACCTTTCATCTTGGAAATCAACCTTTAGTCCTGATTTTTCTTCAATAATCTTAGCAAAATCTTTAGTTTTCAATGTCTGATTGCTCTCTGTACCATCCATATTGTATGGCAAACCAAATACAACCACCTTAACATTATTCTCTTTTGCTAAAGCAATAATGTGTTCCACATCTTTTTCTAAGTCTATCCTAACATAATTCTCAAGACCATTAGCAATAGTTCTAGTCAAATCACTAATCGCTATTCCAATTCTTACATCGCCATAGTCTATAGCCATTATACGATAATAATTATTGTCCATTATCTATTATTTATCCCCCACATTCGCCGTTGTCTTAACCAGCAAAAGAATTAAGGATTAACTGCAAAACAAAATATAGAATTGTAAATACGAAGATACAAACAAGCGAAATTATTATTAATCTCTCCAATCTACCTTCTTTGGTATTAGACTTATTGTGCATATAATAAGAATCACTAATGCCAGTAATTGCATTTGTTCCACCCTCTGGATCAGAAGGTTTCTTCAATACTGCAAAAATTATTAGTACAGAACTTATCGCAATCAAACTAAGCAAAACAATTTGAATGATTGGGAAAGAAGTTTCTATCCAAACCGGCATACTCTTTGCATTAATTAAACCTTTTAACATTTCTTCTCCTTTTTTTGTCTTTTATAGCATTATAACAGATATTAGTTATATTTTACAATAAAAACTCGATAAAATTATTAAATATTTCGCAATAAATAAAAATAATTGTGCATTAAATTATCGAATCTACGAATTGTTTTGGGTCAAAGACTTGTAGATCGTCTATACCCTCTCCAACGCCAATATACTTAACAGGAATGTTATAGTCCTTAATTATCGAGAATATTACACCACCTTTTGCCGTACCATCTAACTTAGTCAAAATAATACCATCTAATGGAATTATCTCATTAAAAATCTCTACTTGACTAAGTGCGTTTTGTCCAGTTGTAGCGTCCAGAACAATATAATTCTGTCTGTTGCCTTGCCATGTTTTGTCTATTACTTTATTAATCTTTCTTAGTTCTTCCATTAGGTTGGATTTATTTTGCAATCTACCAGCAGTATCTATTAGAACAACATCGTCCTTCCTAGCTTTTGCACTCTCCAATCCATCATACACAACAGCACCCGGATCAGCGCCCTCTTGGTATTTTACTATCCTTACGCCTGCCCTTTTGGACCACTCAGTTAATTGATCGGCAGCAGCAGCACGGAATGTGTCGCCTGCGACCAAAACAACACTTTTTTTGTCGTTTTTGAATGAGTGTGCAAGTTTGCCAATGGCAGTTGTTTTACCAACGCCATTGACACCAACAATTGTTATAGCACATGGATATTCCATATCTTTGTTCTCAATATTCAATATCTCTAACATAGACTCTTTGAGAACATTGTTAAATTCATTAATTGTCTTAATTTTTTGTTTCTTTGCACTTTTTTTCACACTGTTAATAATTTCTTCAGTTGCAGCAACGCTAATATCAGAAGAAATTAATGTATATTCCAAGTCTTCAAAGAACTCGTCATCTAATTCACCATGGAATATAGAAGTTATTTTGTTTGCTAGAGCATCTTTTGTTTTCTTTAATCCAGCGAATATTTTATTAAAAAATCCCATTTATTTCACCTCTGCCATTTTAACAGCATCGCTAAGTTTAACCGATACAACCTTAGACACACCTTTTTCTTCCATAGTTATTCCAAATAGACAATCAGCATATTCCATTGTTGGCTTCTTGTGGGTAATTACTATAAATTGAGTCTCGCCAGCATATTTTTTTAGATATTGAACGAATCTAAACACGTTTGCCTCATCAAGTGGAGCCTCTATCTCATCTAACAAACAGAATGGCATTGGCTTCAATTTCAAAATTGCAAATAATATAGCTATTGCAACCAATGCTTGCTCTCCACCAGAAAGCAATTTGGTACTATTTAATTTTTTCTCAGGAGGAACTGCAATAATCTCTACACCCGCATCTAGCACACTATCTGCTTTCAACAGCTCTAGTCTTGCATGACCTCCACCAAATAACTCTTTGAATATAATTCCGAAATTCTCATTAATTTTATCGAACTGTGTCAAGAATATCTCAGTCATCTCATCCGACAAAGACTTAATAATTGATTTGATATCAGCCTCTGCTGCCAGCAAATCTTGTGCCTGATCGTACATTGCACCATGACGTTCTTGAAGCAATTTATAATCTTCAATTGCATTGATATTAATGTTGCCAAGGCCCTGTATCTGTTTTTTAATTCTATTAATTTCTGGCATTGCAGATTTAAGATCGAACATTTCTTGCTTGTATTGCATTGCACTCGCATAAGTCAATTGATACTCGTCCCACACTCTTTCTTGCATTGATTCTATATCCGTATCTACTTTTGTCAATGCCAAATCTTGCTGATACTTCTTATCTTGTAATTTATTAACTTCTTCAATAAGTCGCAATCTTTCCTCATCATAGAACCTAAGATCAGATTGTAATTTTGCCTTTGAATGCTCTAATTCATCAAGTTTTGTCTTCTCTTGTCGCAATGCTTGCTCCAAATTACTACTAGATAACTCAATGGTTGAAATATCGGTTGTTTTCTCATACTCTTCAAGCATTGCTTTGTTAACACTTAGTTGCTTGTTCAATTCAAGATTTGCTTTAGTAATATTGCCTAACTCTGCATTTAATCTATCTATTTCTTGATTGATAGCCACAATTTCACTCTCAAGACCTGCAATATTCACTCTTAATTCTGTCATATCACTCAAATATTGATCTCTCTTTGTTTTAAGGACAGTAAAATCATTCTGATTGGTATGCAAAGTAATATTTGGATCATTTATCTCATTTGTTTCGGACTCATATTTTGATAACTCAGTATCAATACTAACAAGCATTTGATTATATTTGGCAATATTGCTATCATACTTCCTCACATCGCTCTCTAATATTATCTTGCTATTATTAAGTCCTGTATATATCTCGTTCTGCTTAGCATACTCTATCTCAATATTATGAATCCTTACAGTTATGTCATTTAACTCTGCCAACTTAGAATTATATACATTCTGCTTATCCGCAATATTTTTACTTAGAGTCTCATATTCCTCATCAAGTTTTGCTAGCATCACCTTAGTATCATTAATTTCAGTTTCTCTACTTAGTAGATTATTGCCCTGAGATTTCTTACTTCCTCCAGTAATGCTTCCTTGAGTGGAGATTATGTCGCCATCTAGAGTCACTATTCTAAACGAATATCCAGTTTGCTTAGCCAATGATACAGCGATGTCCTCATCTTCAACAATAACAGTCGTACCAAGCAGGCTTAAAATTACTGGTTGGATATCACTAGAATATTCTATTAAATCTGCAGCAATGCCACACACTCCTTTAGTGTGTAGATAAGATGTATATCTGTTGTCAAAGGTCCTTACCTTTACAGAATTTAATGGTAAGAAAGTAACACGTCCATACTCCTTTTGTTTCAAATATCTTATTAGATATTTGGCAAACTCATCTGAGGCAGTAACTATATTTTGCACAGCATTACCCAAAGCCATCTCTATAGCAGTCTGATATTTTGCAGGAACTTTAATTAAATTGGCTACAACTCCAATAATCTTATCTTGCAATTCTTTATTGGTTTCTGCATCTTTTAGTAATCTTCTAACCGATCCAGCAAATCCTTCATATTCCTTCTGCATAGACTCATATATACTCAAGT
>CAJOPQ010000087.1 GCA_905236445.1 uncultured Clostridia bacterium | reverse complement strand
TCTTCTATCAAAATTACTAGTGGCCCTGCTATTGAAAAAGTTGCTGATTTGGCAAGCATACTTACCAACCTTAACAAAAATGATGTTTTGTTTATTGATGAAATTCATAGATTGTCTAGATCGGTAGAAGAAATCTTGTATCCAGCCATGGAAGACTATGCACTAGATTTTATTCTTGGAAAAGGTCCATCTGCGAGAACAATGAGATTAAAACTACAACCTTTTACGCTGATTGGTGCGACAACTAAGGCTGGAATGCTAACAGGACCATTAAGAGATAGATTTGGAGTTGTATGCAGGCTAGAACTATATTCTGTTGAAGAATTAGCACAGATTATTGATAGATCTGCCAGTATCCTTAAGATGTCTATAGATAAAGAGGCTAGTGTAGAACTCGCTAGAAGAAGTAGAGGAACGCCTAGAATTGCAAATAGATTTTTGAAAAGAGTAAGAGATTTTGCTGATGTTAAGGGTGAATCAACTATTTCTCTTGCAACTACTAGGGAAGCATTGGAAAGGCTTGAGGTAGATGAACTAGGATTAGACTTTACCGATAGGAGAATTCTGCTGACGATAATAGATAAGTTCAATGGAGGACCTGCTGGCTTAGAAACATTAGCTGCAGCAACTGGAGAAGACTCCAATACCATAGAAGACGTATATGAGCCTTATCTAATTCAACTGGGATTTATTGCAAGAACACCAAGGGGACGTGTAGCGTTACCAAATGCTTACAAACATCTAGGAAAGAAAATATCTGAGCAGAGACAGAATTATTTAAAAATGTTTATAGAAACAGAAGAAGAGTAAAAAACTATTGTAATTTTTTGTGTTTCATAGTAGAATATTAAAGCACGTTAGTTGATGTGCTTTATATTTTTTTAGGAATACTAATATGAAAGATATATTTAATTTAGATACATATGATTATTATCTGCCAGAAGAAGCAATTGCTCAATATCCTCTTGCAAAAAGGGACGAGGCAAAACTTCTGGTATATAACAAAACAAATAAAACAATAGAACACAAGCATTTCTATGATATTATAGATTATCTATCAGCAGGTGATGTCTTGGTAATAAATAATACAAAGGTAATTCCTGCAAGGTTGTATGGTACCAAAGTTTCTACTGGTGCAAAGATTGAGATTCTTTTGTTAAAAAGACTCAATTACACTGACTGGGAGATATTAATGAAACCCGGCAAAAGGGCAAAAGTAGGCACTGTAGTTAGTTTTGGAGAAGAACTTGAGCTTGAAGTTCTGGAAACCAAAGAAGATGGAAATAAGATTGTTAGATTCAAGTTTGAAGGTGTATTTGAGAACATTTTAGAGAGACTTGGAGAAATGCCTTTGCCTCATTATATCAAGAAAAAGCTAGAAAATAATTCAGACTATCAAACTGTATATGCTAAATATGGTGGCAGTAGTGCTGCACCAACTGCTGGGCTACATTTTACTGACGAATTGTTGGCAAAAATTAAACAAAAAGGTATTAAGGTTGTAGAAGTATTGTTACATGTAGGGTTGGGGACATTTAGACCTGTCAATGAGACTAACATACTAGATCACAAGATGCACAGCGAACACATTGAGATAAGTCAAGAAGCGTGCGACATAATAAATGAAGCAAAAAGTCAAGGCAAGAGAATAATTGCAGTTGGAACAACAAGCATAAGAACATTGGAATCAAGTGTTGACAATAACGGCAAATTAATACCTACTAAGAAAGAAACGGATATTTTCATATATCCCGGATACAAATTTAAAATTGTCGATGCTGTTATAACCAATTTTCATTTACCAAAAAGTACATTGATTATGCTAATATGTGCCTTTTGTGGCATAGACGAGACATTAAATTTCTACAACGAAGCAGTAAAAAATAATTATAGATTTTTTAGCTTTGGCGATGCGTGTTTTTTATATTAATTAAAAGGAAAAATTCTATGAATAATGAATATTTTAGTTATGAAGTAATTAAGACTTGCAAACAATCAGGTGCAAGGATAGGTATACTTCATACTCCACATGGCGATATTGAGACTCCAGTTTTCATGCCAGTTGGCACACAAGGAACAGTTAAGAGTTTGTCTCCAGAAGAACTGAAAGAGATTGATACGCAGATTCTTCTATCTAACACATATCACTTGTATTTGCGACCGGGTGAGGATATTATCAAAAAAGCTGGAGGCCTACATAAATTTATGAATTGGGATAGACCAATTTTGACCGATAGTGGCGGATTCCAAGTTTTTTCACTATCAGATATGAGAAAAATATCAGACGATGGTGTGGAATTTAAATCTCATCTAAGTGGTGCAAAACACTATATAACTCCAGAAAAAGATATGCAGATTCAAAATGATATTGGCTCTGATATAATAATGGCATTTGACGAATGTACAACTTATGGAACTAGTTATGCAGATAGTAAAAGAGCAATGGAAAGAACAAGTCATTGGTTAGAACGTTGTTATAACTATCACACTAACCCAAAGCAAGCATTATTTCCAATAGTCCAAGGCAATTTCTATCCAGATCTAAGAATTGAGAGTCTAAATAGATGTCTACCTTATGTCAAGCATGGAATTGCAATAGGTGGGTTATCTGTTGGCGAGCCTAAAGAACTTATGTATGAAATGCTTGATGTATTGAAAGATAAGTTACCTAATGATGTTCCACATTATTTGATGGGAGTGGGAAGTCCAGATTGTATACTAGAAGGTGTAATAAGGAATATAGATATGTTCGATTGTGTTCTTCCAACTAGGATTGCAAGAAACGGCACAGCCATGACGTCTTCTGGCAAGGTTGTAATAAGAAATGCCATTTACAAAGAAGATTTTACTACTCTTGATCCAGAATGTGATTGCTATACATGTAAAAATTATACTAAGGCATATTTAAGACACCTAATCAATGCAGATGAAATATTAGGTGCAAGATTATTAAGCCTACACAACATACGTTTTCTAACTCATCTAATGGAACAGATTAAGCAAGCTATAAGAGAAGATAGATTACTAGATTTCAAAGATGTATTTTTAAAAAAATATAATAATTAACATAATTAGTCAATTAAATCTATTTGATAATCTCATATAATCTGTTATACTTCAATGTATTCTGTATATTTAAGGAGAAAGAAATGAATTTATTATTAGAAGAAAATGCAGCAACTGGAATGCAATCTTGGATATTGTTAGTTATAATTCTAGCATTATTTGTCTTTATGTTTATTATGTCTTTTGTTAGAAACAAGAAAGCTGCTACCGAGAGACAAGCTATGGCAGAAAATTTCAAAGTTGGTGCAAAAATTATGACCACAGCCGGAGTATTTGGCACTATCATTAGTGTTAGAGAAACTACAGTGGGTAAAATTTATTTAATCGAGACTGGCGATGAAACCCACAAATCTTATCTAGAGATTCACGAAGATGGCATAAGTAATATTGACAATAGTAGGAATGTTGTTTTAGATGCAGATGGCAACGATATAACATTTGCCGAAGAAGATAAGGTTGAGTTGCAAACTGAGACACAACAAGATGCAGATGAGCATGAGAAAGAACTTGAGAATCAATTAAACGCAACTAAGAAAAATAAGAAATCTAAAAAATAAAATAAAGAGTGGACAAAAATTAATATGTTCACTCTTTTTTATATATTCAACCATATGTAAAACTCAACTCATATGTACACTGACTTTTGAAATAAGCCAAAAAATTTATAATTTAACTTGAAAAAGTTAGAATGTTATTTTATCTCTCTTAACCGTGGGTAAAAAGGATTAATATGTGATTGATATAATCAGTTTATATTGATGAAAATTCCATAAATTCTAAAGTAGATATTATTTATGAAGAAAATATATTATAAATCTACATTGAATTTGCTTGACATGTGGGGTGGGGGGTAGTAATATTAATTTAGTAAATTATGTGTTAAATTTGTATTTAAAAAGACGATTAAATTATGACAAATAGTGCAAATTATATACTATACAAAGTGCGTTACTTGCAATCACAAATTTATTCTAAAACTTACTAAAGGAGAAAAGTTGAATGAAAAATAAATTTCTAAAAACATTAGGAATAGGAGCGTGTTGCCTTGCTGGTGCAATAGGTTTAGTTGGCTGTCAGCCAGAAACAAATATAAATGAAACTACATCAGACGCCGAGATAAGAGCCGTATATGAACTAGCTGTAAACAATGGTGAAACTAGAACATATGAGGAATGGCTAGCATCTATAAAAGGTGATAAAGGCGATAAAGGAGACACACCAGTATTCACAGTAAGTGACGATGGTTACTGGGTAATAGACGGAGTAAAGTCTAACATCAAAGCCACTGGAGAAAAGGGCGACAAGGGTGAAGATGGAGTAACTCCACATATAGAAAATGGATACTGGTATGTAGGAGAAATTAATACAGGTGTAAAAGCGACTCAAAGTGACGTCGACGAATTAATCGAAGGTGCAAATTCATACATTGAGAAAAGTGAGGAAAATTACACAAAGGACCAAGAGTTTAAAACTTCACTGTTAGAAGAAATTAAAGATGAAGCGGGAAAAAATGAAGATTTTAGAAGCTATCTTCAAAATTATTTAGATATCAATACAATTCATACATCAGAAGAAATTAAAGCAAAGGCTCTAGAGTTGGTTGTGGAAGGCCTTGAAAAAGTAAAAGATATGAAATATTATCACGTTTTAAGCACACACACTATCTATGGCGATGAATTTGGAGATAATGATATAATTTATACAGATGAATTTAAACAGGTTTTGGTTGGTGATATTATAAAATGTTGTAGAGTTCACGATAATGAAACATTATATTCTGAAACAAGAAAAAACACAACCTTATCTGATGATTATTCAGATCCATATTTAATAGATTACTATCACAAAACTATTAATAACGATAATACAGTAACATATGAAAAACAATTAAACATTGAGTCATCAGATATATTTAGATATACAAGTATGTCAGATAACACTATTCAACAATTTTACTATAATATGTATGAATTTTTTAACAGATATACAGACTCATTCCTTAGTATAAAAGTAGATGGTTCAAAAATTATTGTAACTACTGTCTTAACTACGTATAATACGCATAATGAAGATATAGAAGAGTATGTGTTTACTAAATTTGTATTTGAAGATGGTTTATTAAAAGAAGCAAGCGTAGATTGTAAAACAGATAGTACTAAAAGTGTTATATACTACGACAACTTAACAGATATAGAATTCGATAAAACTACATATGCAGATACCAATGATTAATATATGATAACTATTAGGCTCTTACAATATGAATACTATTTTCATCATAAGACAGAGTAAAGGAACAAAAGAAGTATCTTTTTTGCAAGTTTCAAAATTGACAGGCAATATTAATTTTTGTCCACTCTTTATTTTATTTTAAGGTTTATAAAGAACGGCTATTGACTTGGGTTCTTGAAACTTGCAACCTCAGCCAATTTTATTGTAAAATAATATAAAAATGATATAAATTTTTTGTTTCTTAATTAAGAGTATTTTTATTGAAAAAAATCTATTAGACGAATTAGAAATAGATGTTATAAATATTTTATTAAACGAAGTATAAAATATTATTGATGTAACAAGAAAAGAAATGATATTAGAAAAAACACTTTAAAAGAATATAAATATGTAAGCCATATTCATAGAGATACTGAAAGAAACAAAATTGAAAAAACATAGCAAAGTTGTTTAAAAATAATGAGACTATTAGGGCGTATGCCGGACACTCGACTCTTGCCCAATTTGCAGAGGTTGCGGTTGATAAAAATAAAGTATTTAGCCGAAATGGCGGAAATACAAAGTGCTTTTTTAATACAAAAAAAGTTGTGGAAAAGTTTTTTATAATAACGGTCAAAATATTTTTTCCTTTGGATCCCACACTTCTGGAATTTAAAGATACATGTAATTATGCCTTTTACTATTGCATGTAATTTAAATATAAAGAATAAATTATTAAAAATTTAAAAGATTGACAATGCGATAAATTAGCAATTTTCAATCTTAAAAACTTATATAAAAATCGATACAATTCTTATAAAGGTATGTTATAAGTGAATTGAAATGTTAAAAGGAGAATTGGATATCTGGAAGAATTAAACCAAAATTGCAGTGAAATAAACTATTTGCCTAAGAGTGAACAGAACGAAAGTGTTTATTTTAATGAAGTGTTAAATAAGCCTACTTTAGATGAAAATAATGTAAATAGTCAAACACTCACAGGCACAAAAATTAGACAAGACAAATCCAATAAACTTAACCTAAAACTACTTTCTAGTTTTGTATTTTTGTGTGCTGCTGTTGTTGTTCTTCAAGTTGGTATATACATTCCCATTTTTAGTGAAGTATTTTCTCCGTCTCCACCAGCACCAACAATTGTTATTACACCAAATTATGTATTCAGTTCCGTTGTAGCAACAGACAGTAAAATAAACTTTTCATTACAACTTGATAATGTGGATTTGACAACAGAAAATTACAATATTTATTTGGTAAAACAGTCTAATGCAACCGATACATATATAAATTCAATTCCGGCAAGCATAAGAGAGAGTGAACAAATAAAGATAAAAAATCAATTAGATACATATAACATTACAAAACATATTACTCCAATTGGTGGTGTTGCTATATCACCATCAACAGATTATTCGATTATTGTAGTGAATGAAAAAAAAATAGTTCAGAGTTACAATATTACGACTACACCAAAAATTTATTTATCAAACGTGAATGTATATTTTGCTGATGGTAATATAAACATCACACTGAAAGCAGATGATTCATTCACTGGTTTTGGGACATTGTTAATACAAGTGGAAAATTTGACCGATTCCACT
>CAJOPQ010000086.1 GCA_905236445.1 uncultured Clostridia bacterium | reverse complement strand
GGTCAAATGCCTTTGACTAGAAGACTTCCAAGAAGAGGCTTCAACAATAAGAATTTCAAAGAAGAATACAACATAATCAATGTTGCAGATTTGGAGAAATTTGAAGCAAACAGTGTTATTAATATAGAATTTTTGCAAGAGAAGAATATTATAAGTAAAGTTGCCCCTTATGGTTTGAAAGTATTGGGAAATGGAAATATTACAAAGCCTTTCGTTGTTCAAGCAAAGAAGTTTTCTGAAAACGCAATACAAAAAATCGTTAATGCAGGTGGCAAAATCGAGGTGCTATAATGTTTAAAAGACTTGTAGACGCTTTTAAGGACAAAGATATTAGAAAAAAGATTTTTATAACTATTGGTCTTGTTCTTATTTACAGATTGGGTTGCTGGATAGTTGTTCCAGGACTTAATACTTCCGCATTCAAATCAAGTTTGGGTATTAGCGATGAGTTAACATTCATGAACTTGTTGAACTCAATAAGTGGTGGTGCTTTGGCAAATGGTGCTATCTTTGCGTTAGGTGTATCGCCATATATTAGTTCATCAATTATTATTCAGTTATTGACATTAGTTATTCCAGGTCTTCAAAGACTATCTCGTATGGGCGAAGAAGGAAAACAAAAAATGTCAACATATACCAAAATCTGTGCACTTATACTAGCACTTATACAATCAGTAGCAATTGTTCTATCTTATCAATCAGTAATCAATACTGAGATTGGACCAGCATGGTTGGTATCTTGTATGGTTGTATTAATTTTGGTTGCTGGATCGATGGCAACATATTGGTTGGGCGAAAAAATTACTGAACTTGGTATCAGTAATGGTTTATCATTGCTTATATTCGTAGGTATATTGTCTACATTTGGCAATAGCTTATATAACGCTTTGTTTGCAAGCAACGGTGTATTCAGTGGAAATATGGAGATGTTACTAGAAATTATATATTTCTTAATAGCATTGGTTGTAATATTTGGCTTTATAGTATTTATGGATATGGCAGAAAGAAAAGTTCCTGTTCAATATGCTAAACAAATTAAGGGAAGAAAAATGTATGGTGGTCAAAGCACTTATATTCCAATCAAAGTTAATGCTACAGGTGTAATGCCAATTATATTTGCTATGACATTTATTTCTCTTCCACAGATTATCATTAGTCTATTTGCTCCAAATTCGCAAAGTGGATTTGCTAAATGGGTATCCAAATGGATTGGAACACAGAGTTGGTTGTACTTTGTACTGATGGCAATATTTATTATTGGATTCGCATATTTCTGGGCTCAGATAACTTTTGACACAGTAGAAGTATCTAAGAATATTCAACAGAATGGTGGTTTTATTCCGGGAATTAGACCAGGAAAAGCTACATCAGATTATTTGAAGAAAATATCTAATCGTATCACTTTGTTTGGTGCAATCTTCTTAGCATTAATTGCATTGATTCCAAGTTTGATATTTAAGTTTATTGGTACTGGTACGCTTGTTACTGCATTTAGTGCTACAGGTTTGCTAATCGTAGTATCAGTTGCAATTGAAATAGACAAGCAAATAGAGTCACAGATGCTTATGAAGAATTATAAAGGATTCCTAAATAAATAAAAAGGTAGAATAAAAAATGATAATTTCAATGTTAGGTGCTCCGGGTTGTGGTAAAGGAACCCAAGCAAAAAAGTTAAGTGCTAAATATAACATTCCACATATTTCTACGGGTGATATATTTAGAAAAGCGATTGCTGAAAAAACAGAAACAGGATTACTTGCTCAGAAATATATGAGTAAGTTGGTGCCTGATGAAATAGTTATCAAATTGGTAGAAGAAAGATTAAGTCAGCCTGATTGTCAAAATGGTGTAATTCTAGATGGATTCCCAAGAACAGTCAACCAAGCTGAGCAATATTTAAAAACAGGTAAGTTAGACAAGGTTATTTATTTCGATATTGACGACAAAGTTGTAGTTGATAGAATTTTAGCAAGAAGAACTTGTCAAGATTGTGGCGAAATTTATAGTACGGATACTTACGCAAAGACAACTTGTGAGAAATGTGGTGGTAATCTAGTTGTTAGACCAGAAGATAGTAAGATTCAAGAGAGAATTGATACTTACAATACTGAAACATTCCCATTAGTTGAATACTTTAGAAACAAGAATTTGTTGTTTGAAGTTGATACTAAGGCAATTGTTGCTACAACTCCAGAAGAGCAAATTCAAGAAATATTTAACAAAATAACAAGTGAGTTAGACAAACTTTTATGATAAAATTAAAATCAGAAAAAGATTTAGAGAAAATGCGTATAGCGTGTCAAATTACTCGTGATTTACTTGAATATTTAAAAACTCAAGTTAGAGTTGGAATAACAACAAAAGAACTTGATGATTTGGCATATAAGTTTATCAAAAGTCATGGGGCGAAACCATCATTGTTAGGTTATGGTGGTTTTCCTGCTACCATTTGCACATCAATTAATAGCGTAGTAGTGCATGGTATTCCAGATAATACTGCGCTTAAAGATGGTGATATTATAAGCATAGACTGTACATGTTGTTACCAAGGTTTTCACGGCGATGCTGCTAGAACATTTACAGTAGGCAAAGTTAGCCCTAAGGTAAAAAGATTGATCAAAGTGACAGAACAGAGTTTCTTTGAGGGAATTAAGGGATTGAAAGCCGGAGCGTATGTTGGTGATATATCTAACAGAGTTCAGACTTATGTTGAGAAAAACGGTTATTCTGTTGTAAGAGAATTGGTTG
>CAJOPQ010000085.1 GCA_905236445.1 uncultured Clostridia bacterium | reverse complement strand
GACTTCTATCTAGCATCTTCGGACCTTTTTGAAGAACTATTTGATCCTAACAAAAACAATAGTTATAGTACATATATGGACGACCTTATCGACAGTGGTGACAAGATGCATCACATATCTGTGCTTTGCAAGTCGACTGGAGCTAAATACGCCAATAGCGAGATTGTGTCATCAAGAATATTAAATTATTTCCATATACCTACGGTATTTAACACTCTTGCCATAACACAATATGAAGATGTGTATGATACACTTATGAAAGATGTGTTGTCTGTAGATTTTATGAAACCACAAGACGAATTCCAATCTTTTGTTGAAAATGGCGAAATGGGGTCAATAGAATCTTGGTTCAAAGCAATTGAACATTATGTAGGATTATTCTATAAGCACAATAAACAAAGCAAAGCAACAACGAACGAAGCGAAACAACAAAAGGTTGACAGTCTCAAAAGAGATTTTGTCCAGACATATCTGTATAGAAGAATTTTGTTGGACGATCATGATTTCTTTGCAAGGAATTTTGGAGTGATAATGAATAAAGAAGATATCCGATTGGCACCAAATTTCGACATGGAATGTTCATTAGAAATATATAGATCAGAAGGTCTTGATCAAGATTTGATTAAGTGCTACTATTTGTATCCAGACTTGGTAGACGACTTCATTACTAACATCAACAAAGCCAATGCAAATCATGAAAATAATACAAGTATTTTGCAAAATATAATTAATTCAGCTTGCACTTCCAAACAATTTGCGAAAGAATTCAATAGTCAGCTATGTTATAATATAGATGAAATAAATGTTGCTTACAGCAAAGCTAAAAACAGAAACATCGAAGGAGAAGAATATGAACAACAAAGTTGAATTATATCGGCCTTTTGATGAATCGAAGTCATTCTTGCTTAGAGAATATGACGAATTTGATAACGATGATCTAGACGGATCTGCAGATAAGCAATTCTATCTAGCAGATAGCGATAGTTTTGAGGCAATATTCGACCACAAAAAAAATAAATCTTATGTCACATATATAGACGCTTTAATCTTATGTGGCGACAAACTAGAGCAAATTTCTGTTATGAAGAAGAAAAGTTATGATTACTCCGTCATATACAATGAGACAGTGTGCTCTAGACTTCTTAATTATTTCGACATACCAACAGTCTACAACGATGTAGCATGTGAAGTTTTTCCAGATAAGCAAGCAGCGTATAGCACACTATCTGTAGACTTCATGAAAGCAGGAGATAAATACTATAGTCTTGCTGAAGCAGGATACAAGAAACTTAATCCTTACAGCTCGTTGTCGGACTGGTTGCAAATACTAGACAGAGTTGTAGATGACTATGCTTTCAAGGCTCCAGCAAATAAATACCTTATCCAAAAAGAAGCTATAGAGCAAAATAGGGAAGAAATTAAGAAAGATTTTGTCAATATGTTTCTATATAAGAAAGTATTCTTAAATGATGCAGATTTCTATAATAGAAACATTGGAATTATAGAGAATGCTGATGGAATACACCTTGCCCCAGCATTTGATATGGAGCATACTCTTACTAGCAGAGGAGATAACGATCTGAAATTACGCGAATTGCAAGATTGCTATGCACTATATCCACAATTAACAGATAATTTCGTTAAAAATATTAACAAACTAGTCAATCAATCAGACTTAGACACAATATTGACTGAATCGATTGCAAATCCAATATTTGCAAGAGACATTGGCAATACAATAGAATACTATGTCAACAACATTGATATGCTATATATGGATGTCAATCCTAGTATTGTGGAAGAAGAATTAATGAATTAAAAAAAAAAGGACAAAGTGTATACCTTCACTTTGCCCCATTTTTTTGCTATATATATGCAAAAAAAAATCGATATAATTTCTTATATCGATTTTTATTCCACAAATCAAATAATGTATATAGATTAACTCATTAATTACCTATTTACCTATTCTATTTTACTGTAAATAGGATTTTGTCGTATATATGCAAAGTTATTGTGAGATGACTTTGCTAACTTCTTTTAAAATTTGAATATTATAAAATACTCTTTAAAAGGAGGTGATCCAGCCGCACCTTCCGATACTGCTACCTTGTTACGACTTAACCCCAGTCATTGGTTTTACCTTAGGCAGTTGCCTCCCTTGCGGGTTAGCCCACCGACTTTGGGTACCCCCAACTCCCATGGCTTGACGGGCGGTGTGTACAAGGCCCGGGAACGTATTCACCGCGGCATGCTGATCCGCGATTACTAG
>CAJOPQ010000084.1 GCA_905236445.1 uncultured Clostridia bacterium | reverse complement strand
TATAGTTACTAAATAATTTAGACAACTCGCTGTTGCCTTTCAACGTTTTATTAATAAGTTCGATATTTGGTTGTAAATATTCGAAGATTGAAATTGACAGAGCTGATATATCTTCTTGGGTATCTATTAACTCATCATCAAGACACTTTATCTTATAGACAACATCATAATCTAGTAACAATCTATATGCTTTACCATCAAATAGAAAAATGTCTATTACTTCACCTTTAATGGAAAATTCTCCAGCTTTGGAGATCTGGTCGCATCTGTTATATCCGAAATCAGTCAATTGCTCGATTAGATCATCAACAGATATTTCTTCATCAACGTTAATATTAATGACTTTATTATTGGCAAGAATACCCTTAGGAATACTAAGCAAAATAACATCAACTGTAGCTATATGAATATCAAAACTATTATTTTTAAGATTGCTAATGAAATTAAGGAATTCGTCCTGCTCGTTGGAATAATCAGAAAGATAAAGTTGTGGAATATGTGCACAAGAATTCACAGTATAGTTAAGAGCCTCAAATTTTTCAACATACTTATTCAACTCCTCAATATTAGGCACAACAAAAAACTTTGGAGAAGTTATCTCTTCAACTATAGAGCAAATTTCTCCATCACCACAATTGATTAAACTGATTTTTTTATTATTATCTATTGCATCTAACAGTAATTTTAGATTGCTATTTTGTTTTATTAGATTCTTCAGCATAACTAGTATTATATACTCTTAGAATCAATTTTTCCATCTTTTTCAATAAATTCTTGCAAAATTATTGCAACTTTATCAAAAGAATCTTGAAAAATGCTTAATCTTTCAGCCGAGATTTTGGATAATACGTAGTCATATAACGCTTGATTGTTGTCTGGTCGACCAGTTCCTATCCTTAGTCTTGCGAAGTCAGTACTCTGTAATTTTGCCACAATATCCCTCATTCCATTATGTGTGCCAGCACTTCCATTTAATCGAAATCTTACTGCACCAACATTAAGGTCTATATCATCGTACACAACGCAAAGATGATCTAATGGTAATTTCAATTGTCTAACTATAGCACTTACACTATCGCCACTAAGGTTCATGTATGTCTGAGGTTTTAATAAAGTTATTTTTTTGCCAGCGACTACACCTTCAGCGACTTCTGCTTTATATTTAGATTTTGTAAATTTTAAATTGTTTAATTTGGCAAAATAATCAAGTGCCATAAACCCCACATTGTGATATGTATTATCATAATTTTTGCCAGGATTACCTAACCCAACTATAACTATCATTACTATTTACCTTCTTTAATTAACGTTGTCCTTTCGGCAATGTTTTGTCCTTTTTTAACACTTGTATTTCTAACAATACAATAGTGTCCTATTATACAATTATCTCCGATTCTAGATTTCTCAATATTACAATATGGGCTAATTATAGAATTAGAGCCAATCTTAGATTTATTAACGATGCTATTGGATACGCTAGAGCCATCACCAATTGTAGAATCTAATATGGTTGTATTGTTGTTAATAATTACATTTTTACCAATTGTGCATTTGCCCTTAATAACACAATTATTCATTATTAGTGTGTTATAGCCAATTGTGCAATTAGATGATAAAATCACACTGTTCGGATTGTCAAATTTAACTCCTGCATTAATGTGTTTTGTTATTACTTTGCTTGAAAAAAATTTTTCTGCACGCTCAATATCTGTTGTATCATCGATAGTTGCGAAACGATCTTGAGCCTGCATATAGAAGTTGTCATACACTATGTTGGAATTTGATACAAAATATTTACTATTGCAAACAAAACCTGAGAATAATTTACATGCATTAGATTTCTTTGCTGTGACATATTCCATAATGTGCATAATCAAATTTTTTGTTATGTAAGGTGTATTATTGTATAAGGTTATAAAATAATCAAAATTTTTACAATACAGGTTTATTTGCTGTCTTAAGTCGGCATCATTATTGACTTTGTTAATAACAAATGTCGGTATACTCTGCATCTCATCGGTCAACCATTCAGAAATTGTTCGATCGAGGATTTTGATGTCTTTGTATGCTTTGACTATAATTATTGCAAATGATGCAGTAGCACTTGTTGTTATCTTTTGCTGAACAGTTTCTGTGACCATATATTCTCCTTATTTGTGATAAGTAATATTATTATTAATGGTAGTTGCGCGATATATTTGTTCTAATAATATAACTCTCATTAATTGGTGTGGAAACGTAAATTTCGAGAAACTCAAAAGCATGTCGGCTTTGTTCTTTATATCCTCACTAAGCCCATAACTTCCACCAATAATAAAATTGACAATAAAATTGTTTTGTGTTATTTTCTCTAACTTGTTTGCAAATTCCGTGCTAGTAAAATTTTGGCCATTAATGTCTAAAACAATGTTATATCCTTTCATATATTTCTCTAATTTTACACTTTCTTTGACCTTTACTTTTGCAATATCTGCCATATTGGCATTCTTTGGCAACTTCTCTTCTTCCAATTCGATTACGTCAACATTATGGAACTTCGACAATCTCTTGAGATATTCTGCACAAGCTTGAGAGTAATATTTCTCTTTAATATTTCCTATACATAATATGTTAATTTTCATTACATATACCCCCATATAAGTGTAAATAATGTTACTATAGAACAAAGAATAAAAGATGCTTTCATAAATATTTTATCTTTATAATTCATTAAATAGACATTTTTTTGAACAGGCATCAATATTTCAATGGGATTTTTTACTGAATCGAAGTCTAGATTAAGATTAGTTGTTGATTCAATGGCTTCTCTAATTTCATGATTTTTAATAGATATTGGGCCATCAATCAACGCAACTCCATCTTTGGTGTAAGCCTCTCTAATTGCCTTTTCTGTCTTTCTAATAAGCGTATTGGCATACAATCTACTAACAAGAATATATAACAACACTAATATAATTATAACAAAGATTGCAGATAATAACCCTGCAAAAATTAATCCATGCGAGCCTATCCATGAATAAAATGTATTAATAAAGTTAGCATAGGCTTTGTTATTATATAGCAGATAAGAATTAGTGATTGACAAAAAATTATTCATAAAGTGTATGATTATTGCAGGCCAAATATTTTTAGAAATAACAGAAATATAACCAATTATAATTCCAAGTGTTGCAGCGTAGAACACTTGAGTAATATTCAAATGTATAAGCCCAAAAAGTATACCAGATATAAAAATTGCTTTGTGAAAACCAATATGTTTTGTCCCTTGTAGTAACAATCCCCTATGAAGAAATTCCTCACAAAACGCTGGAAGCAAGGCCGTTGTTAGAATTTGGACTAAATAATCAATTGTAGTTATAGAGTTGGAAGATGAATTAGCTGGATGATAGCCAAGAAATTGTATTATTCCATTGAAAAAACTTGATAACATTATTGTAATGAAATAGACTATACACCCTATTGCAACACTTATAATTATGCTTCTAGCATTTAATCTGGTGAAATTGCAAGTTTTGAACACTTGCTTTGGCTTAACTTTGATCATTAAGCAATACAAAATCATAGGAAAAACAAATAAGCAAACAACTTCTATTAAAGTTGTATAAATAAGGTCAACAGCATTGTTACTAAGTGTTTTGAACACGCCAAGAGAAGAAATAATCCTTATTGCTATAAACAGCAATATTGTTACAAAATAAATAAAAAATGTTTTGTAAACTGATTTATTAGGCTTCTCTTGTACGAACTCCATTGTTTACCTCCCTAACTCAAGAATACGCTAATAGTAGTGATAATCCATATAATTACTGCGATTAATATACCGATCAACATATACTCTTTTTCTTCAAAAGAATATTTGACATTACTATTATTAACCCCGTCTTCACGATTTTTGATATCTAACATTCTTTTGAATACAACATAAGTAACAACTATACCTGCTATAGCTAGCACTGCAGAGCCAATCACTTCTAATGTTGTAAAATTTGTAGTTGATTGGCTAAAATAATCAATTAGTATGATTGCAGAGTTGTTAGTAAAATGCAAAAACATTGAATAGATAACATTGCCAGTATACATAACAATTATACCTAAGAATAATCCCATTATAAATTGATATAAGAACTGTTGTAATGACCCGTGCATAAGAGCAAACAATGTTGCAGATATTAACACTGCACCAAATTTGGAATGTTTCTCTGTAAGTCCATTATATATTATTCCCCTAAAAATTAATTCCTCACATATTGCAGGAAGTGCGCTTAAAAATAATAAATTAAGTAACATTATCCCTAGCGATGAATTATCTATATCATCATTTGGATTAAATCCAATATACTCCAAAGCTTTGTCAAATACAGAACAAAATGACGCAAAAAACACAATACACATTGTCGCTAGAAGAATGCTAAGCAAAAAATGCTTATAGTTAAATTTCTTGTTCACGCCTATAATGTTGATGGTGTCATAACGTTTTTTTCTATTTTGCCATAAAAATAACGAAAAAAACATTAATGGGCTGATAAGACATTGGATATAAAAAATTACTTTACTGCTAGAGATTTCTTCATTAGTCATATTGAGTCCTCGACTAACAAATCCAATGATAATATAGTATGCAAGATAGAAAATTACCATAAAAATAAACATATTTACGTACGTTTTATAGGAATCGAATACTCCGTATTTTTTTTTCACTTTAATTCTCCACAAATTGGTCAAATTTATCTAATAATTCAATTTTTCCCTGCAAATTGTTAGAACTTGTTGCAAAAATATTGTCAACACCAAGTCCTAATTCATTAGCCATTGCCTGTATTGCAGGTTTTACCTTAGTCTTCGGTAATTTGTCACATTTGGTCGCAACAACAATGTAAGGAATTTGATAATAATTAAGATATGTAAGCATATTATAATCCAAAGGTGTTGGCTTAATTCTGCAATCCATCAACACACACACTAATTTCAAATTCTTGCTGTTGACAAAGAACGGATCCATCAATTCGTCCCATTTTGAATTCTCTGTCTTGTTGCCCTTAGCAAAGCCGTATCCCGGAAGATCGACAAAATAAATATCTTCATTAATCAGGAAATAATTAATTAATCTTGTTCTTCCCGGAGTGCTACTGGTTTTTGCCAACTTTTTCGAACTGGTTAGATAATTAAGAAGCGAACTTTTACCTACATTACTTCTTCCTACAAACGCAACTATTGGTTTATTGTCCAAGATTATTTGATCGCCTTTTGCGACACTTTTGATAAATTTTGCACTTGTTACTCTCATACCTTATAAATTATCAAAAATAAATGCAATTGTCAAACTTCTTACTACTATAATTAATCTAATACAAAAAAAGTACAAAGCATGTTAACTGCTTTGTACTTTGCTATATTAAAAATAAGTATTGACTTATGAATTAATTATGTATTGCTTAGATTTTGTTAGAGCAGCAACCACAGCTACTTAATAATAACAATAATAAGATAATACTGCAGCAACTATTGTAGTCACCACCAAATCCAAAATTGCAATTACCGCAAAGAAGTAAAATTAATATTAACCAACAGCAATCATTGCCACCTCTTGGATCCATATGTCCATTATTATTGTAGCCACAACCACCATTTAAATTACCAAAAAACATAAACAGTGTCCTCCTACTTAGAATTAAAAAAGCAAATATTTACTAATTTTTCACGGCCGTGTGAATTTGTTATAACAATTATCTTGCTTTCTACTTCATAATATGCTGTCAATTGATTTTGGTGCTACTTATTTTGAAAAAATTTTACAATTTCATTTTTTAATTTATCTATTCCATATCCAGTATAATTAGATATTACGATCCCATCATCTAGATCCGAGCCATATAAGTTAATATCTACCTTGTCAGCTTTATTATATACTTTGATAACAGGAACTTTAGATCCAAGTCTGTCTAATACATCAAATGTAACTTTTTCTTGTTCTCTGTATTTAGGATTAGATATATCTATAACAATCAACAATAAATCGCTATATATACACTCTTCTAGTGTACTTCCAAAGGCTTCTATAAATTCATGTGGAAGATTACTTATGAATCCAACTGTATCAGTGAAAACAACTGACAGACCAGATCCTAGCCATACATTTCTAGAAGTTGTGTCAAGTGTTGCAAATAATTCATCTTTTGCATATATGTTTTCTTTTGCAAGAACGTTAAGTAGGCTACTTTTACCACTATTGGTATATCCAACAATAGACACAGTTGGTTTATAATTTTTAGTTCTACTCTTACGGTTGAGATCTCTATGCTGTTTTAATTTTTCAAGCTCTTTACTTTTCTTGACAATATTATTTTCTATTACACGCCTATTCATCTCTAGTTTTGTTTCTCCCGGTCCACGCATACCAACTCCACCACCATATCTATTTGATGTGCTAGCATAAGATTTTAACCTAGGAAGCATATATTTAAGTTGCGCCAATTCAACTTGAAGTTTGCCCTCATTAGTCCTTGCACGCTTAGCAAATATATCTAGAATAAGCATGCTTCTATCAATTACTTTAACATTGAGTGCATCAGTTAAATTACATTGTTTACTGCTAGAAAGTTCGCTCTCAAATATAACTAAATTAGCATTAGTAGTGTTGATTAAATCTTTGAGTTCTTCTACTTTGCCAGCACCTATATAATATTTAACATCAGGCACGCCCCTATTCTGCTCTATATGTCCTACAACTTCAATGCCGTCCGTTGCACATAGTCCATATAATTCTTCTTTAGAATTCTCTCTATCGAACTTAGATTTGCCAAAATCAACAAATACTAGTACAGCCTTGTCAACTTCATTATTGCAAGATACCGAATCTTTTAATTTTCTTTTCTTTGCAATCACTTCCGAAATTTTGTCTTGTATGCCGTATTTGTTAATATATCTTGCGTTATCATAGGTCTCCTCAATCAACTTCGATTCGTCATAGTAAGCGATATCACAAGATCCAAAGCCTCTATCGTCAACGCTTATTGCAATAATATAATCAAGATCCTGATTCCTTAGGATATTTAGGTCTTTTTGACTAAGTTTACTTGAAGCAAATGGATGTGTATGCAACACTCTAAGACCTCTTGTATCATCCAAACTAACACTAGCAGATGTACTATCGCCAGTAGTAATGTCTATTATATTTCCTTTTCTATCCGTAACTACAGCAATCTCAATATTATTTTTGACAGAAATAGTTGAGATTAACTCTAATATATCCTCACCTATCAGCAATTCTTTATCAAAAGATTTGCCAACAAAATCCTGTAATTTATTTTTATCAACTTGTTTTAATTCTTTGTTCATACTTTTATTCTTCCTAAATTGGTTTATAATATTATACGAAAAAAAGACTACAAAACCAAATATTTGTTTTGTAATCTTTAAATAATTTTGTTACTTAATGTTTCTTGCTAATATTTCGCCTGAATTAGGATTAACGATTGATGTGTAAATATTGCCGTTTTGAGTAACTATTTGAATATACCAATAATAATCATCAGAGTATGTTTCATTATATACGTTTTTAATGAAAACTTCTGCTTGTAGACTGTTATCAGAAATAGCCTGTTTGATATAATCTTTGAAATCTTTACATACTATTTCAAGTGCATCGTATCCGTCATACTTCCACTCATTGCTAATATTATGTAGACTAGCTTTGTATTCTTTGTCTTGTGTCACAAAAGTTACCTCAATATTATCTAGATTAGGAGTAAGTGCAATTGCAAGATCAATGACATAACTGTTATCATATGGATTATTTAACATTTGTCCGCTATAATCTACATTATCAATAGTCGTTAGATACGATACTGTCTGTTCATTATAATCATATTGATTATCTATTATGTATAGCGTTATTACAGCAAAATCTTTAGTTGCCGTACTAATGCCATCATTAACATAATTCGATTCTCTCTTTCCAGTCATAAGAGTAACATATATATCTTCATCTTTGAATATAAGAATATTTTCTCTTATTTCCGAAATATTGTCTTTTGCAAGAATGTATGTATTATCAACACAACTAACAAATACCAAACTAGCAAAGATAATTATTGCAACAAAAAAATAAAACTTTTTCATATATATCTACCTTTTATAATTTGTAAGATTATATGATTAAGTTTTATTGTATATGATTATTCATCTAATAATTTTAGTCTAGCAATATGTCTGCCACCTTCAAAAGGCGTATTCAAGAACGTATCTATCAGTTTCTTTGCCTTATCAATTTTGATATTATTGCCAGCAAGAACCAACACATTAATATCGTCATCGTTTCTTGCTAGATGCGTTGTCTTAATATCTGAACAAATTCCTGCTCTTATCCCTTTGTGTCTATTGGCACTCATAGAGATTCCAATTCCCGTTCCACAACAAAATATTCCTCTACAATTATTGTGAGAAAGCATGTATTCGCATGCTTTGTTAGAAAATTCTGAATAACTATCGGTCTGCTTGTATGTTTTACTAGCAAACACAACATATTTTTCATTAATCGAATCAAGATATTGCTGGATACCTTGCATTAACTCGTATCCTCTATGATCATATGCCAATACTATCATTATATTTTTCCCTCTATTAATTTAATTGTTTTCTAAAAATTAATTTAAGCAAACCACTTAAAAATCTTGGACATTTAAAACAAATAATTTTCATAACCACCTCTTCATTACATATTATATATGCAAATGACTTAAATAAGGTGTTATTATTATTCGTTCTGTCTGTACATCAACTTAACTTGTCTAACAAGCCCTGCTCTATCGCTTGCAACAAACATTGCATTACCCATAACCAATATGTCGGCTCCGGCGTTAACTACTTTCTGCATATTCATTGTGTTAATGCCACCATCAACCTCTATTTTAATATTATATCCATATTGGTCAATAGCTTGCCTTACTTTTCTAATTTTGTCATAAGTACTTTCTATAAATACTTGTCCACTTTGACCAGGCTCTACACTCATAATTAGTACCAAATCAAAAAGAGGCAAAATATCTATTACTTTAGATACATCTGTGTTAGGATTTATAGCAATGCCCATCATTTTACCGTTGCTTCTCAAATATTTGGACATCTTAATGATATTCTGGATATTATTATTATAAGTTTCGTAGTGAGTAGTGATGTATGTTGCAGGCAAATTCATATATTTTTCAACGTTAGAAAGAGGTTCTGATATCATTAAATGAATATCAATTCCCACTGTCGTTTTATTGATAATTTCTCTAATTAATTTAACATCAAGACACTGATTTTTGACAAAAATACCATCCATAACATCACAATGCATAAATTCTATGCCAGCGTTTTGCAAACTTCTTACATATTTTATTAGCGAATCTTCTGGACTAGGATTGGTACTTGGGAACAATTTAATCATATTTTTTTCTCCATCTTTCATTACAAATTTTGTATAATTCTACATATCTGTCGTATCTTAATTTGTTAATATTTCCATTGTTAACTGCTTTTGCTACTGCACAATCTTTATCTAACAAATTTGTATGATCACAGTCTGCATATCTACATTGTCTATATTTGTCAAACTCGGGATAATAGTGACTTAAGGTCGCAGGATCTATGTTAATATCAAGGTTAAGCATACTAAATCCTGGCGTGTCTGTTATCATAATATTCTTATTAGTAATGTATATTTCACTATGTCTTGTAGTGTGTTTGCCACGTTCAATTTTTTTGCTTAATCCATTGGTTTTAAGCTTAAGTTCAGGACATATTTGGTTGATTATGGTGCTTTTACCTACTGCACTTTGACCTGCAAATGCAGATAACTTGTTTGGTAAATATTTTATAATATTATTTATTCCAAGTCCTTCTTTCGCATTGACCATAATAACATCATTGCAACATGGCAAATATTGGTCTTTGATTGCTTGCAATTCATCAATATTATACAAATCAACTTTGTTAACAATAATATATGGATCAATATTGTTTTGATTACAATATATAAGCAATTTATCTATTAACAAGTAATCTGTTTTAGGAATTTTTGAAATTATTAGAAATAACTGATCAATATTGGCAATCGTTGGTCGTATCAAACTATTTTTGCGTTCGAATATTTTGGTAACAATATATTTCCCACTATAGTTATTATACTCTAATTGGACATTATCTCCAACAATTAGCTTTTCTTTTTTTATTTTACCTAGTGGCTCACAATTGACAATCTCACCATTAAGTAATGCCGTCATATTTCCATTAATTATTTTTAAAATTTGCGCTTTAATTTTTCTCACCTTGCTTTTTTAATTCTCTATTTCTTAACTGACCACATGCACCCTCAACATCGTCACCAAGACTTCGTCTCAATGTTGCACTTATTTGCATGTTAGTTAATATATTCAAAAACTGCCTGCAACTTCCTATAGTTGGTGTTTTCAAATCTCTACCGTCAACTT
>CAJOPQ010000083.1 GCA_905236445.1 uncultured Clostridia bacterium | reverse complement strand
TTGGAATCAAACATACACATTCCTACATTAATCCTAACTACAATTTATTCTCAGTTATCACAACGAACAACATTGCTTCTAATTATGGAGACAACGTTGTTGCTGATAACTTAACAATAAATTATAGCAAACTATCTTATAATGCATTTATTTTTGAAGTATATGACACTAATAAGACATTTAATATCGATACATCGTATACAAATACTGAGGTGAATGAACTATATCAAGGACAAAAAAATAACGCATTTGGATACATATCTTACTACCCTGCCGGCAAAGGAGACTACACTCAAGATACTTGGGTAAAATATTCGGTTAACGGCGAGATTATTTATACAATAACAAGAACAACTACACCTACGAATACTAAATTAGAGATTGTCCAAAGGCCAGATAACGAGACAAGATTTAGAATAATGTTTATCGAGTCTGCTGACAGCGCTACTACCGATTTTATTGCCAACTATGGCTACTATGCATTTATTGCCACTGCTGGCAACCCTAATCTAACAGTTGATGCTCAGAACAACATATATTATGATAATTATCAATATATTATGTTTACATATATTCCGGCAGTACAATTGAAAAATTTGAGTGGTAGGCGTCTGATATCTAGCAAATCTATCAATAGTAACGAACCTCAATTGTACATCGAAGAATTGACATATGAGGTTGTATACAATTCGGAAAGAGAGAGAGAATACAACCCAACAGTAACTATATTGAAAAACAGAAATACAATCAGCAATAGTACGACAAGATTGAACGATGGCAACTACGAAATCATTATTCAGAATAGATTGGGATATAAGAATGTATTAAGCTTTACGATAGATACAAGCGAATCAACTTCGGATTACTCGGTTAAGAAAGTGGATAATAATAGAGCGACATTGCTTCAAAGATCCGACTATGTAACGAATGAAACGATTGATATTGATGGTGTCTCGACAAATGTCAGAATGTATCATTATTACACCCTACAGACTTATTATAATTACAATGAAGTTGGAGGTAAATATGAACCTAATAAAACTTCTAGATATTATATTGATGTAGTAACTAACACTAACAACCAACTGTCTTCTGTAATATTCGAATGCAATGGTAATAGAGGTAAAGATAATGTCAATGCTATATACTATATCAAAGACAATAGTGACAACAAGATAGAATGGTTTACAGTTCACTTCTTGAAAACAGGTACCAAATTTGATTCAGTACTAAGAATTGGCGTTACCAAGAGTAATTTGAATCAAAATGTAGTTAACAATTTCACAAAAGATTTCAACGAGACAACACTATCTTATAATACAGACAAATTGTATATATACTTTACACAAGAATATAATTCTACTGAAATAGCTGATGATTTTGTGAAAGGTAATACCCTAATCCTAACATATTACTATAACCAAACAAATAGCAATGGAACGGTTATCACTTATGCCGTTAATAGACAATTAAGTAGAATAACGTATAATGACAATGGTACCACCAAAACGCTATACTATCTAGAGCTAACGGCAACTGGCGTGCATAGTATTAAAATACAAGATCTGGCTGGCAACGAATATACATTTGTTAATAACCGTACTCAATTGGATATATATCTAATTAATAGTATACTATACGAATTGAATGGCAATCTTTCCGCAATTCCTAACTATATTACTAATGAAAGTGTTAAGTTGAGGTTAATTGAAAGTATCAATGGTACAACCCTATACACAATTGACCAAGATTCAATAACTATTTTTAAAAATGGTAATTACTATGATGTAAGCAAGAACAATAGAAATGAATATACCTTTGATGAGGCTGGCACATATATAGTGAATGTAATTGCTAGAAATAGTAGGAATGATTCGCAAATTTCTAAGAGTATTGAATTTACCATAATTAATAAAAATGTTGCATTCAATGCCTATACCGTATCATCTTCGAAAGGCTTTACTGTAGTATCAGTCTTGAAACGTTTAGAGAGGTCGCAAGATGCAAGAGCTACAAGTATCAACGATTTAGTGGGAAATAATAGTCTAAACATTTCTTGTGACAAACAAGGAGCTGGATACTATACTATCACGATGAGCAAATATCTAGACTCGATCAGACAAGAAGTGACCATGACCTATGAAGTATGGCTTAATAACAGAAGCGAATCGACAATTATATTTGCATCTATTCCTTTTGGCACAGAGACAACGGACACGATTACGTTAGAGTACAACCCTGCCAATATTTATAGCAATGTTGGAGAGAGTTATATAACTATTAACGATGTTAAGATAGAGACTATAACTGCTGATAGCGTATCCGAGACGAAAACCTATGAGATTACACAGCGTGGCGATTATTGGATTCAAATAGTTTCGGCTAATGGGCAAGTTCTTGCTAGTTACAAAGTAACTAAGAACGATCCTCTTAACACAACTGCAAGAATTATTATAATTATCGCAGCAGCATTTGTAATAACATTGGTAGTAATCTTCATAATCTTAAGAAAGAAGATGAAATTTAGATAAAAAAAAGAAAAGATATATTTTGCATAAAATATATCTTTTTTTTTATTAAGTCCATATAGATAATATAAATAGATCCATGCTCTGTGGCTCAATTGCTCCTGCATTGGAATTGTAAATATCTTGCGCATTGATATCATAGTACAAAAAGTCTATTTGCAAGAAATTTACTTTGCCATTAAATGTGAAAATAAATGTATTCTTCTCTTCATCGATAGTTACTTTGTAGACAGTATCATCGAAAGTATAACTAGCTGCCATATCCACAATAAGATAATTTCCTTCGGCATCGGAATGGAAATAAGTTTGGTTAGGCTTATCGTCTTCGTCAAACAACTCAACACCCTCGTAATCATCGAATTTGCTAGTCCCCATTACATCTTTGATTGTATAACTAGCTTCATCTTCATTAACATCAAACTCTAGGTTGTCGATACACAGCGCATATTCATCATAACATATGTCTGGTTTGCTAGATCCAACACCTGACACCTCATTGTTAACATTGCCCTGATACACATACACATCTTCACCATCATCGGCGACTATAGTAAATACAGGAAGCAATATGAATTCGCTCTCATCTGCTGACGTAGTTGCATTAACCCCTATATTCATAGATTCAATGACAAATCTAAGGTCTGAATATTGCAAATAATTGTTGCCATATTTTTCTTTTAAATTGTCTAGATATTCATCCTTAACTGACTTACTAAGTTTTGGAATAAATATTATCTGTTTTAATTTAATATCAGTTAGCAAAGGTGTAATATCTTTGTTCTCATCATATTCTTCTAGAAACTTATTTATATCAAAGTTGCCATCGTCATCGAAGTTAATATTATTAGTTTTGGAAAAAATCTCACTACAACGCATGATATCTATGCTTGTCCTTGGCATAATTGGATAGAAAAATGTTCTTCCATGTTCGCTGTTGGGATCATATTCTTCGTCTAAAGTATAAATTCCATCAATTGTAATTTGAGCCATTCTCTCTACCAATATTTTTACAGTAAAATCATACGCCTTGTAATAATGTATATTAATATCAGTAGGGAATTTATCTTCATCATCATGCATCACAGAGCAATCAATATATGTCGTTGAAATACGCCTCATTATTGCTTCATCATAATTATATGCTGAACCTATTACACTACTTAGGATATATTGTGTAATATTTGATTGATCACTAGGAGAAAAACCAAGATATTCTATATCTTTCAACGCTTCCTCATAAGATTTGTTTGACACACCCTGATCAAATGATTGGTTAGCAAGAATATTGGCTATAGCATCTCTTATAGTGGAATTATAGAATTCTCCATTGCTACTAATATTCATTGTCCATCTATAATTAGTATTGATATCTTCAGTAAAGTAGCCTTTGTTATATCCTTCGAACTCTGCATCATGATAATATGTGAACCCACCCTCTATTGCTCTATCAAAGTTAAATTGTAGGCCTTGCTTATTGTTATCTTCGCCAAGATTTGCTACTGCAGTTATGGATCTTGCAAGTTCTTGTTTGTTGTTCTCAAAATCGCTAGTATTAAGCAAATATCGCTTGTCAGTTCTTTTATCAATTGACAGTAAAGTAGAAGGTTTGACATCAAGAGAATCAATCGAGCCCCACATACCTGCCAGCTCCGAGTTGGCATTCAAAAGATTAAAAGTTGCATTGCTTTCTGAAGTTACGTTGGAGTTATCTCCATATAGCACATTAAGTGCATATATTAGGTGTGTTGTAAAAGTTGTGATCTCGCGATCAAGCAATTCTGTAAATGTCTTAGTGGAATCAGTTGGAACATCATAGAATTTGCCACTATATCCCGCATCATATGCCACTAGAACACCACTAAAGAAATCATCTTCGTTATGTGACGATATTGCTTCTTTGCCATCATCTTGATTCTGCTGCTCTTGACTGCCACTAGATGAGGAAGAACTTCCGTTCGATGCCGTTGAGGAAGTACCGTCACCGAAACAAGCAGTCAAACAAAAAGCACTGAATATAATAATTAACAGTGTAATAATAATTTTTAACTTGTCTCGAATTATTTGTAACATTTGTATCCCCTCTTTGTCTGCAAATAGTGTATCACACAAAGACAAAAAAAACTAACAAAAAGAATTTATAACTAAATTATAATAAATTTACTTTGTTAGTCTTAGTATATATCAATTATGTTATTCTATCACCACAAACATATGAAAGATATTAAGTAGCAGGCAGTAAACGAACTGCAATACAATTATTAATATTATTGGGATACAGTACAGAAGCTTTGCATTGTTACATATAAGAGGATTGCGACATCTGCCAAATTTGCGTACTTCACAGTTTCTATGCCACGATATAGCGACTATAAACGATACAATCAGTATAGTTACAAGGTGGAAGATTGGATACAGAACAATTGCAATGATTACACTTACAAAATTAATTGTGCTAATAAGTATTATAAAATTAAATCCTACGATATATCCAAATACTACTATTATGCAAATATTAATAATATGGAGCAAAGTATTGTGATTAACAAATATCGCATAACAGATAAGCAACGTATATTGCAGTAGATAAATTAGAAATAGCGAAATAAATCCATATTCTAATGACAAGAAAGCAAGCAATGCGTTATCTTGTAATATTGTGATTTCTATTTCTTCTATCTGTGTGGCGATTATTAAACCCAGCACAGTTCCTAACACAAAAAACGCAAAGACAATTATTGTCTTAACTCCAAAATATTTAAATATAGTAGCAAAGTAACTTTTCAATAAATACGATTGTCTAGATGAATTCTTGGTCATATCAATATATTGTATGATTAAATATAATATAATTGACAAAAAAAACAACTATTAGATTATAGTTGCTTTTCATATCACTTTATTTATTGTCTGTACTTCCAAATCCACCAACTCGCTTAATGTCATCGTAATTATCTTCGTCTAGTGTATAATATGGCATGAAAATTCCTTGACCTATTTTGTCACCTTTGGCAAAAGTATATGGCTCGCTTCCAAGATTAGTTATTCTAAAACCTATATTGCCATCTGTTGTTGGATTGCCATAGTAATCTTTGTCTACAACTCCTATGCCGTTAGAAAGTATAAGTCCCCTTTTGCCCATTCCAGATGTTACAACAATAAGCAAGAATTCACCCTCATTGCACATTGCCTTAACATTGCTCCATATAATTTCGGACTTCCCAGCCTCAATTGTAATATCAGTTGGCGAATAGAAATCGTATCCAGCACTATGTGTTGTTGCTCTTTTGGGCAAAACTATATCTTTCTCGTTATATTTAATGGCAAAATCTTCCACTATCTCGAATTTTCTCATTTTTCCCTCTTTTGTTGTGCTATATTATATACTTTTTCAAATCATATTTCTTAGTTGTGTCTTTGAACGCTTGCTCTACATATGGTCTATCTATCTTAACAGTACTCATTGGATGAGAGCCATTAGCATTAAACGAAATATCTTCTAATAACGCTTCCATAAGAGAATGTAACCTTCTTGCACCAATATTTTCATTAGTATCATTCTCTTTCTCTGCTAGATCAGAAATAAATTGCAAAGCTTCATCTGTAAATTCCAATTCTATATTATCTACTTTTAACAACTCTTTGTATTGAAGAGTTAGCGCATTCTTAGGTTGAGTTAGTATCTTATAGAAATCATCTGCATCAAGACTAGTTAATTCTACTCTGATAGGGAATCTTCCTTGGAATTCTGGGATAAGATCTTCTACTTTGCTAACATGGAATGCACCAGCACATATAAACAAGATATAATCAGTCTTAATAGTGCCGTATTTAGTATTAACTGTGCTACCTTCTACAAGAGGCAGAATATCTCTCTGCACACCCTCTCTGCTTACATCTGGACCTTTTTGCTGTGATTTGCCAGCAATCTTGTCTATCTCATCTATGAATATTATTCCTTCTTGCTCTGCTCTTAAGATAGCCTCTGAGTTGACAGAATCATTGTCAATCAACTTCTCAACTTCTTCATTAAGCATAATTTCTTCTGCTTTGGCAACAGTAACTTTCTTTCTCTTCCTTTGTGGAGGCAAAATACTGCCCAACACATTGCCAAAGTCCATCTCTCCACCCATTCCAGGCATAATATTAATAGCCTTAGGTGTATCTACTAGATTGATTTCTATTATTTCGTTATCATACTTTCCGTTTCTTAAGTCAGCAGTGATTTCTTCTTTCAATTCATCAATTAGCCTATCAGGATTCTCTTGTTTCTTGACATTATAAATCGC
>CAJOPQ010000082.1 GCA_905236445.1 uncultured Clostridia bacterium | reverse complement strand
GCAAATAACTCTGTAACAATTATTTGTTTTGCTTGCTCATCGCTAAATACACCTTGAGCCACATACTGCCTAAGGAACGAATACATTCCCATATCTGCTTTGTATTCTTCCAAAATATTAGCATATTCGCCAAGTGCCTTAATATCTTTAGGACCGAGTGAATGCGTGTTCTCATGTTCTATCGTTGCCCAATGACTTGCTTCGATATTGAAATACTTGATATATTCTGGATGAATCAATTTCTTATACGTATCGCTAGGCTTAGTGTTTCTAACTTGTCTATGATAGATGTTTCTCCTGCCACCACCAAGTTGGATTGCTAATTTGTCGCTATTAGGCAAATTCTCTGCTAATACTATACCTGCCCTATAGGCACCACTGTCACCAGTAAGTGTAATTAGGTCGACATCTAGTGCAACTTGATCTGGATTGGAATTATCTTCTGGCATTGAATATTCACTGTTGTATGGCATAAGATTGCATGCAATATTATTAAGACTCTGCAGTGTGTTAAGTAGTCTAGTGCCATCTTCATTGACTATTCCAATTCTTGCACCAATACTATCCTTTGGATTAACTTCTATTCCATGATCGGCAAGTTGTTTTGCCAATTTCTCATCTGCAAATACTGCTGTAGTAAGTTCGTCCTCATACGATTCTCTTGTGATAGTAAATTCTAATCTACCAGTTAATTTCGCCCAAAGCATATCTGCAGTTGCATCTAAATTGACATCTGCTGATTGAAGTGCTTTGCTTTGCACAATTAAGTATTCTTGGAACTTATCATCATCGCAATACTTACTAGCATTAATTAATTCTGTAGCGCAATTATTAAATTCTTCAGCAAAATATTCTACATAATCAGTCGCAATCAGTTTGCCATCTACCAAGTCAACGACCGTCCTTGCAGATAATATTTTGGATAGGTCATTCCACATACCCTTGTCTGCCATATCTTTAACATGAGCAATAAATTCCTCTTTTGGAATGTCAAAATGATAGAAATTCTTTCCCGGATTATCTAATATACCTTTGGCAAGGTTGATATAATCACCGTTAGTATCGAGTGAATTGATGCTCTTTTGTGCCAAAAATAATCTTAGAACATTTTTGGAATATTCGTCGCCACTATTTGCTTTTGCTTGTACATAGTGATAGAAATCTAGGTTATGTGCATTCTGCAGCTTGTAGTTAACCTTGTCCAGCCAAAAAGCAGCACGGCATAAGTGATACACTACCTTTTTCTCGTTATCATCTAGAGCCATGTATTGAGGCGATGAGGCATCTAACATATTGATTGCTACTAAATATTCGCTATCTACTCTCCTCTTGGCTTCTTCTTCTGTAATATTATATATATAATCCATTTATCTACCTTTATTATCTTTATGCGTTAATTTCGTTGTCGTCTTGTAATTTGATAAGTTGTGGTGCAGACTCTCCAGTAATCACGCCACGATCTAATATGATTTTCTTAATACCTTTATCACTAGGTGTTAAGAACATGAGGTCTAGCATGCAATTTTCTAATATTGTTCTTAGACCACGCGCACCAGTTTTCAATTGTAGGCTTTTTTCTGCGACTGCATTAATTGCATCTATTGTAAATTCTAGATCTACACCATCTAACTTGAACATTGTCTGGTATTGCTTAATAATTGCATTCTTAGGCTCTACCATAATACGCACAAGTGCAGATTGATCCAACTCATTTAAGCCCACCACAATTGGTAGCCTGCCCACGAACTCTGGAATAAGACCATATTTGATTAAGTCTTGTGGCTGAATCTGCTCGATAAGTTTGCTCATAGGCACATCTTTCTCTGCTTCTATATTAGAATTAAAACCAAGAGAGCTGATGCTTGTTCGCTTCTCAATAATTTTGTCTAGCCCAACAAATGCACCTCCACAAATAAATAGAATGTTAGAAGTATCTATCTGTAGCAGTTCTTGATGAGGGTGTTTTCTTCCACCTTGTGGTGGCACAGACGCCACTGTGCTCTCAATAATCTTAAGTAATGCTTGTTGCACACCCTCGCCACTTACATCTCTAGTTATACTTCTATTCTCGCTTTTTCTAGTAATCTTATCTATTTCATCTATATATATTATTCCACGCTCGGCTTTTTTAATATCATAGTCGGCATTTTGAATAAGTTTGAGCAAAATGTTCTCTACATCTTCTCCAACATACCCTGCCTCGGTTAGAGTAGTAGCATCTGCAGTTGCAAAAGGTACTTTTAGTATCTTTGCCAGAGTCCTAGCAAGCATTGTCTTGCCTGTGCCAGTGGGACCAATTAGCAACACATTGCTTTTCTCCAGATCCAACTCATCGCCATTGCCATTCTTGGCATCTATATTGTAGTTAATCCTCTTGTAATGATTATATACAGCAACGCTTAACACTTTCTTTGCCGCATCTTGCCCTATTATATATTCATCTAACTTTTGTTTTAATTCCTCTGGCGTAGGTAAATCTATTTTGTCTAGATCTACCGCTTTGAACTCTTCTTTTAACATATCTTTGCATATATTGACACAGTCCTCGCAAATATAACTCGATCCATCTGGACTGGAAATCAACTTCTTCGTCTCTGTCTGTGGTCTGCCACAGAACGAACACACCATATCTATTCTATCAGCCATATATACTCCTAGTACTTACTTATAATTATACGATAAAAAAAATCTTTGTATACTTATTTAGTTTAAACAAAATAACGCATTTTGTAAAATCAAATGCGTTACTTTTGCGATATTTGTTGAAAAAGTGATTTAGGGATATTTATTATCCACACTGCCAAACTAAATAACCACTTTTAATTATGTCTCTGACCTAGTCCATGTTGTATCCCTATAGGTAATTCTCAAATATTGAGCTGCAGTTGAAGTGTTAGAAAGCGATGTACTACTGATGTCAGTAGAGCCTGCCTTCCAGCCAGTTGTTATTACGAAATCGACAGAGTTTAAATTAGTGCAACCATAGAATGCTCTATTGCCTATGCTTGTAACACTAGCTGGGATTGTTATACTGGTTAAGCTGGAGCAACCATAGAATGCATTATTGCCTATACTTGTAACACTACTTGGGATTGTTATACTGGTTAAGCTAGAGCAATATAAGAAT
>CAJOPQ010000081.1 GCA_905236445.1 uncultured Clostridia bacterium | reverse complement strand
GGTGTGGCAAGTGCCACACTTCCACTTCTGCCTAAAAAAAACAAACCACCGTCATGGGTGGCTTGATTTTTTATGGCTGAAGTGGTAGGATTCGAACCTACGCATACGGGAGTCAGAATCCCGGGCCTTACCGCTTGGCTACACTCCAATACAATCTAAAGATATTGTAATATGTTCTATGCAAATAATCAAGTATTTTTCAAAAAAATTTTTTAATTCACATCTATACAAAGTTCATTCAATATATTAATATGAATTCTGTAAATCTTATGAATCAGATATAAAACAAGGTGAAATTTAGTCTATTTTAACCTGTCACAGATGTAACTTTTTTTCAAAAAAGGGTATTGACATATGAAAAAAGCTGTGCTAAAATATGTAAAGTTTATAAAAAAATATAAACTTTGTCAAGAAATTTTGAGCACTTTTTAATAAAAATTTAAAAATCTATTGAGAAATGGAGGATTTTAATTATGAGAAAATTTTGGGTTGTATTCTTTAGCATACTAGTTACATGCATTGTTGGTATTTCTCTAATAGTTGTTTTCTCTACAAGAGAAACTATTAAGATTACTGCCAATGTGATGTATGTTAACGTAGGCGAGGAGTTTGCGCTTAACCTAACGCAGACTAATGCAAATAGTAACACTACTATTACTGCATCTTCTAGTGATAGTTCTATCGTCTCTTATGACAACGGTATGTGCGTTGCTAAGATGGGAGGAACTGCTAGAGTTACTTTTACTACATCTAATGCTAGATTTAGAAATCTTTATTGTGATGTTATTGTTGGTGATGGTTCTTTTGAGAATCCTTACTATATTTCTTCTGCTGAGCAATTGGCAAGCATCGGAAGATCTGATAGCAACTATTCTAGCAACGCTTACTTTAAATTAGTTAACGACATTGATGCATCTGAGTATAATGATGGTTATTGGCAGATAATTTCTGAATTCAATGGCGTGCTAGATGGTAATGGTTACAAGATCGCTAATATCGTAATCGACAACAAGAACGACAACAATGTAATCTCAATTGAAAATGCAGGTATCTTTGGAATAGTTAGTGCAAATGCACAAATTTATAACTTGAGGGTTGATGACATCTATATTGTTGGTTCATTTGTTAATGTTGGATCAATTGCAGGTGTTAGTTATGGCACAATAGATAAGATTGAAGTAACTAAAGCATTCTTTGATGTTGAGGCAGAGACTGTTGGAGGAATTGTTGGAAGATTAGCTACTTCAGACAATGCTAACAGAAATATCGCAACCATAACTACATCTAGTGCAGACGTTACTATGGGTCAATCTCAAAAGGTATCAGACAATGGCGTTACTTATGTTAATACTGGTATAAGTGGTATGATTGGTGGTATCGCTGGACAAAACATGGGCGGAATTATTAGCAACACTTATAGCGTAGGTAAAGTTGTTCTAGGCGAAAGCAACGTTACTTATGGAGGAATTGTTGGTGAGAATGAATATGTTACTACTTCTACTATTGACAATTCTACGAATTCTTATGTAGCTCCTGCTAGAGTAGACAAGAGTTATAGTGCTATTACATTATTTTCTAACAAAGTTAAAAATTATGCCAATGAAGCAATCGGTGGTGTTGTAGGTATTAACATAGATTGTATGGAAAGTGTAGATAACCAAGGTGTTGTAATCGAACTTAACAGCAACAACCTATGTGGTCTATATTATGATAAAGAAAATTTGAATTATTCAACAACCACAACATCTAAGACATTTAACGGTGTTGGTAAAAATTACTTATTAGACAACACATTGGAAATAACAAACGTTGCAGAATCTGCAGGTTATGTTATGGGTTATACTTCTAACAACATGAAAGTTGCTGCTAACTACAAGGCAAACGATAATGTTACAGAAATATACAATACTAATGGCACTTTGATTTCTACTAAATCTCAATCTTCTACTTGGGATTTCGACAAAGTATGGAATTTAAATTCTAGCAAAAATAATGGTTATCCATATCTAACTTATGCCGAACTAGATGAAGAAGACATTTTGACAGGTAATCATAGTTATATTATACTTGACACTTATGAATTAAAAATTACTCAAGGCAATTACGAGACACAGAAAGCAACTAAAGGTCTATGCACTATAACAATTGCAGATGCAAATGGAAATATTGTTAAGACATCTACTGCTACTGAAATTACTATTGATGTGGTTGAAGGTTTCAAAGTTGCTTACAATTCTAATAAAATATACATCTACGATTTAAACAATAAAACATATTACACAATTACTTTCGCGATTGCAAATAATGATTATAAATTTAACTCTATCACTCTTGACGACTACACTATTGCCAACAATGGTGCAGTTAAGGATGATGCAGAAGTTAACGTTTGGTTCAGAAACACAAACCATACATTAACATTTATTAATGCAAATACAGGTAAAACAATCAAGACAGCAACTGTTGTAGAGGGAACAAGTATACAGTCATATATTACAAGCGTTAACAATACTTATTCTCAATACAAAGTTAAGTACAACACTGCTAGTAATGGAACAGGCTCTACTTATACAGCTTCTAGCAAAATGCCTAACAAAGATTTAATATTGTATGTAATTTACAATACAACAACTAACGACAATTCTTCTAATACTGACATTAGAGAGAATGATTACAATAACGACAATGATAACTACGATTATAGTGATGCTTATGAGATTAGCGATTCAGAATCTTGGAATAACTACCTTGTAAGAAATGCAAGCAACAGCAATGCTACATTTGTTATTACTAACAGCTTCACAATCACTACAAGCCAAAAGGTGGTAAATACTCTAGCTGGTACACTTAACGGTAATGGTTATACAATTACAGTTAGAGGAACTCTAAACAACTTTGGTCTAATTGACACAGTTGCAAATACTGGTTCAATCAAAAACTTAAAAGTTAACTATACAAGTGCAAAAATCAACAGCCTATACAATTCTGAATATTTTGGTGGAATAGTTAATGAATGTAAAGGCGAGATCGAAGATTGTTCTGTATCTGGAACAATTAACTTCGATTATACAGTAACTAAAGGTGTTGCAGGAGTTGTTGGTCATCTAGATGGAAATATTATGGATTGCAGCAACTCTGCTAAGATCTCTTGTCCTGCACAATTTGTTGCTGGTGTTGCAGCAGTTATGAAAAGAGGAGAGGTTGCAGACTGTACTAACTCAGGTGCAATTACTAACGAATCTACAAGTATATTTGATTATCAATTACTATCTAATGGTACTGTAGTAGCTGCAGGTATCGTAGGTTATATGTATACTTCTTCTGCTAAGACAGTAAAAACTAATACTAACTCCGGTAAGATCCAAAGTTCTATCTCAGGTGCTAATGACGGTGGCAACTCAGGTGGTATTGTTGGTTACTTAAGTTATGGTACAGTTACTGAGAATACTAACAAAGGTGCTATAGTTTCAGATTATCAAGCAGGTGGAATTGTATGCTTTGTAGAAGGTGGTGTTGTATCATATAACACTAACAGTGCAAGCATTACAGCTTCATCTACTGGAATTCAAACCAACTCATGTGCCGGTGGTGTTGTTGGAAAAGTTAAAGACGGCGGTAAAGTTAATAACAATACACACTCTAACGGTTCTATCAGCGCATCAGCAAACTCATCATACTATTGCGAAGCATTTGCTGGAGCAATCATTGGTGGTATGTTCTTTGGTGGTTCTGCTACTAACAACAAACTTTCTGGCAATGTAAATATTTCTGCAACTGCATATGACGCATATGTTGCTGGTGGATGTGGAATAGTATTTGACAATGCTTCATTTACTAACTGCACATATCCAACTAGTTGGTCAAGCAACAGTGCTAGATATCTTAACGGTACTGGTTATAACGTAATGAGCAATTACAATATTAACGTTAGCAGATAATTAATATTACAAAAAAAGTGGATTATTCTAAATCCACTTTTTTTTGACGTTTTATACATTTGTATGTCTGTCCAATCCCCATGTGATTGTTCCACTATAAGTAGCATCATACATTTGATCATTAACCCGTACTGCAATATAAATATAAGTAGTCGCATTCGCAGATGCATTGGCGACCAAAGTACGCGTTGTAAAAGATGATTGCAAATTAAGTGATGAATAAGCAGTAGAAGAATTAGCATAAGCGTACCTCACTACTACATTATTGTTGGTGATTTGTGTTGTATCAAGAGAAATATCAATATCTATAGTCTTGGACCTATTAACAAATTTGTACTCAAACAAGATATAATTATCATCATTAGTCAATGCAAGCTCACTGGCTGTTGGCGCAAGTGTCTGATTCTTGGCAGTAGCTACATCATTATTGAACGACAGAACAGTTGCAACGCCATCTTGCGCATACATATTAACAGCTGATTGTGATCCAATCTTGTAAGTTGCAGACACATCTACGGCAACATTTGTTGCTTCGTACCTTACTGTGATTGAGGCACTTGCATTCTGTGTTGGAGAAACCAAAGCAACAATCAACCCAACTGATACAACCACTAGCACAGCAACTAAAGTAACTAAAGTAATTATAAATTTTTTCTTGGCACTCATTAATTGCCTCCTTTTTCTCTCTTAGTTTAACATTATCAAGCGATAAAATCAAACATTTCGCCTTATTTTTATTATAAAAAAGTGCGCATACTAAGGTCAAAATTTTGATTGACTAAAAATATTAGAATTGAATTCTGTCCTCAATATAAGCCTTAAGCTCGTCAATCTTGATTCTTACTTGTTCCATTGTGTCTCTATCTCTAACAGTTACGGTATTATCTTCTAACGTATCGAAGTCAATAGTTACACAGAATGGTGTACCTATCTCATCTTGTCTACGATATCTTTTTCCAATGCTACCAGCCTCGTCATAATCGCACATAAAATATTTAGACAAATTAGTATATACCTCTTTTGCCTTGTCTGCAATGTTTTTCTGAAGTGGCAAGATAGCAACTTTGTATGGAGCAATAAATGGATTGAAATGCAATACAACTCTTACATCTCCACCCTCCAAAGCCTGTTCCTCATATGCTTCGCATAATGCTGCCAAAGTAAGTCTATCTGCGCCAATAGAATACTCTATTACATTAGGAGTATATCTCTCATTTGTTACTGGATCAAGATATTGCATAGACTTGCCACTATATTCGCCATGTCTAGATAGATCCCATACTCCCCTATGATGAATTCCGTTTAGTTCTTGCCAACCAATTGGAAATAAATATTGAATATCGCAAGCTGCCTTAGCATAATGTGCAAGTTTGTCATGATCGTGAAATCTCATATGGTCTTCACTAAGGCCAATATCATGAGCAAATTTCCACGCTTTGTCTTTGTATTCGTTATAGAAGTTCATACTGTCTTCTTCTTTACAAAATAACTGATGTTCCATCTGCTCAAACTCTATAGTTCTGAATAAGAAATTACCCGGAGTAATTTCATTTCTGAAAGATTTACCAATTTGTGCTATTCCAAAAGGAACTTTTGCTCTAGATGTTCTCTGGACATTAAGGAAGTTAACATATTCTCCTTGACAAGTCTCTGGTCTCAAATATACAACATCTTTCTCTCCCTCAATTGTTCCACGACTAGTCTCAAACATTAATTTAAACTGTCTAATTGGAGTCCAATCAAAACCTCCACATTTAGGGCATTTTACCTTATGTTCTGCAATATATTGTTCCATTTCCTCGTTCGTCATAGTATCTGGCACAACACTGCCCTTACTATGATCTTCTATTATATTATCTGCTCTAAATCTTTGCTTACAGCATTTACAATCCATTTTTGGATCGGAGAAAGACTTAGTGTGGCCACTTGCATCCCATACTGTTGGATTCATTAGAATTGCAGCATCTACACCATATGATGTAGGTGCTTCTTGAACGAATCTTTTCCACCACGCTTTCTTAATATTATTCTTTAGCTCTACTCCTACAGGGCCAAAGTCCCATGTATTAGCAAAACCTCCATATATATCACTTCCCGGAAATACAAATCCTCTACTCTTGCATAAATTTACTATTTTGTCCATTGTTAATTTCATATCGTCCATTTTCTTATCCTTTCTTAAACGTTCTCTATATTATCAAATTCATCGGGCTTTGGTGGATCAACAAATTCCCACATTAATGTTGTCTGAGGCAACATTTTTTTGTCCACCTTCTCAGCATTAAGAACAAACCTTAACGCCTTTACCCCCACAAAGTTTATATCCCTTTCATTCTGCAATTTTTCCATTTCTGATCTCAATATTCCAAGTTCGAACTCATGAGTCGTATCAATTATGGCATCACAAGTTTTTCGATATTTGGATATATATTTTTTCTCAGCATCACACACAGTTTCCCATGTCTTAACAGTGTGTCCTAGTGAATAATTCCTTCTGCTTATGTCTCGAATCATTCGTCTAATAAGCCTTAATTCTATAGTCTCAATTTTCTCTTTTTTGTATTTAAAACCAGTATCAGCATTGACATAAATTTTGAAATATTTGCTTGTGCCAAGGCTACTTGTTATAAGTGGATTAAGAACATGCAAGCCTTCAAAAATTATGATTGTATTATATTTTGCTTCTAATTCATGATCATTCTTGATGCTCTTTCCAGTTATAAAGTCAAATCTAGGAAATCCAGTTTTCCTACCTGTAAACAATTCCGTAAAGCATTCATTCATAAGTTCTGTATCTATTGCTTTAGGACTATCGAAATCCTTTTCTCCACTAGGCAATAGTGGTGTCTTTGCTCTATCAACAAAGAAATCATCTAGGCTTATTGTTACAACGTCTTTGCCCATCTTTTCAAGAATCTCTTTAAGCAGTCTTGCAGATGTTGTTTTGCCTGCACAACTAGGACCAGCCATAAGCACTAATTTTAATTCTTTATCTGCAACAATTCTGTCTGCAATTACATATAACTGTCCTCTATACCTACTCTCTGTATCCAATATTTGTTTTCTTGGATTGTTAATTAAATTATCGTTGATTTGCGATAGATTATAATAATTCTTTTTCATTTTTCCATTTAACCTTTTCTACCCAATTTGCTTTCAAAGAATTTAACAAATGTATTATATATAGGATATGCGAACTGAACAAATACAATTATAAACAAAATATTCTGCAAAGAAAGTTCAGTATACCCTAAGAAATTATAAATTGGAGGAACGAGTAGGCAACAAGCCACAAGAGCAACCATTGCACTGTATAACACGCCTCTATATACATTAAACGGTTTACACAATCTTAGCAGTACTAACATTCCAGACAAAGTAACTGTTAATGAAGACATCGTCTGATAATCAACATCTGATACAATTCCTGTCACATTCAATATATAATTTGCAATAACCATTATGGTAAATATCAATGCTGCCGGCAACGATTTTACCATAAGGTTAGTCAAGAACTTGCCTTGTATTTTATCCGTATTCGGCTGCAAAGATAGAAAGAATGATGGCACACCTATCACAAACATTTCCAATATCAATATCAATTTGGTTGATGAGAATGTGTATTTTATCCCCATGACAAGACAGAATATTGTTAGAAGCATTGTAAATATAGTTTTCATCAAGAACAGCGAAGATGAATTCTGAATATTGTTAATAACTCGTCTGCCTTCTGCTACAACATCTGGCATGCTTGCAAAATTGCTATCAAGTAGAACCAGATGACTTACATGTCTTGTAGCTTCCGATCCGCTCGCCATTGCAATAGAACAATCAGCCTCTTTAAGCGCCAATATATCGTTTACGCCATCTCCAGTCATTGCCACTTTATGACCTTTCGCCTTCAACGCTTTGACCAATATACATTTTTGTTCTGGCGATACTCGTCCGAACACTGTATAATTATCAACTGCATCAATGACTTGCTGTTCGCTTAACCCTTCTAGCGAGATAAATCTCTCTGCACCTTCAACACCAACTCGCCTACTAACTTCTGACACAGTAAGTGGATTGTCTCCGGAAATAATCTTAACGGCTACACCATTATCTCTAAACCATTTTAGAGTCTCAACTGCGTCTTCTCTTATGTGATCTTCAATTATTATTAAGCATACAGGAGTACGCTTTTGAGGCAGTTTGTCACCATCTATCTGTCCATCAACTGCAGCCACAAGAATAACTCTAAAGCCCTTCTGTGCATACGATTTAACCAAAGCATCGACATCTTTATTCCTTGTCTTTAATACAAATTCGGGAGCACCCATTACATAAGTTTCATTGTTTTTGAAAGTAACTGCACTTAATTTCCTTGTGCTATTAAATGGCAAAATCGCCTTAGCAGTCAATTCTTTGCTATAACCAAAGTGATTAATCAATGCTCTCGACGTCTGATTGTTGTCGTCAAGGGCTGTCAACATAGAGCCTATTAGATCACTCATTGTATGTTTAACGCTATTATCTAACTGAATGACTGCATTTACTTTCATAGTTCCATCAGTTATTGTACCTGTCTTGTCTAGGCACAAGACATCGGTTCTTGCAAGCATTTCTATGCTATACAAATCTTGTACCAAAGTTCTCTTTCTGGCAAGTTTTACTACCCCTACAGCAAGAGCCATGCTTGTTAGCAAAAACATGCCAGACGGAATCATTCCAACAACCGAACTTGCTGTGCTACCTATAGTTTCAGCCAGATTCTGTTCGGCGGCACTATAGTTATTAAGGAAAGTTAAGATCGCGAGTGGCAAAATAACTATACCTATTATGGTTATTATAAGTTTTAGACTCGCCATAAGTTCGCTTTTTGGTTTTTTGTATTCCTTAGCTTTGTCTGCCAACTTGGCTGTATAGCTATCATTTCCAATCTTTTCTACTCTACACTTACACTTGCCACCTACAATAAAGCTTCCACTATACAACAGATCCCCTACAGTTTTCTTAACTGGAATACTCTCTCCCGTAAGCAAACTCTCGTTAACCTCTACTTCGCCCTCTACAATAATACTATCGGCAGAAACTTGTCTTCCTGTGCTAAAAATAATAATATCATCTAACACAACTTCTGCAACAGGTATCTCCAACTCTACGCCGGCTCTCAACACTTTGCTAGATGGAGAATTAACAAGACTGATTTTCTCTATTGTCTTCTTTGCTCTAATCTCTTGTATTATTCCAATCGCAGTGTTTGCAATTACTATTAGCATGAAGAAACAATCCGTAATCTTGCCTACGGCAATTAATGCAGCAGAAACGACTATACACAAAAGATTGAAAAATGTAAATATATTATCCAAGAATATCTTTTTATAAGTCTTAGTATTCTTGTTTTCAACAGCATTAACAAGGTTTTGTTCTTGTCTTTTTGTTACTTGATCATATGTCAGCCCAACAGTAACATCTGGTTGGTATCTTTCGACATCTACACCTATTTTTCCCGGCTTAACCTTTTTGTTATTCTTTAATTTCTTAGAATTGTTTGCAGTGTCGTTGCTAGTGCTTGGATTTGAGCTAGAAATAACTTGCCCGTCTTCTAGACTTGTTCGCATTTTCTTTTGCTGTTTTTGCACTGGTTCAGCTTTCTTGTATGCCACTTGCTTAGTCTCATTACCCGTCTCTGTCTTCTGTTTTAGCTTACTAGTCGCTTTAGACGGCGTAACGCTTGTACCAGTTTTATCTAACTTAGTTTTTGGTTCGTTCTTCTTTGCCACAAACAACTCTCCTTTTTTGTAAATTTTATTACAGCTATATTAATCACTTTATTGTGAGTTTGTCTTAGTTTAGGTATGCAAAGCTTATAAGCAATATGTATTACAATAATTAGTGTACTACAATTTCTCGAAATCAACAAAGCAATTAGTGGATTTTGCAAATTTTTGTTTAAAAATATTAACAATCTTATCAATGTTGACATGTTTTATCATTGCAGTTTCTGTCAATAATATAATATTATGGAAATTGAAAAAGAGCCAAACACAAAACTTCTGTTTTTTATAATCTTTACATTGGCAATAATTTTGCTTGCTTCTATTATCTTTAATATCTTTCTATTTGCGAAATCCCAAAGCAGAATATTTGATTGCAACTTAGGAGATAGAATAGAGGTGCAATATTCGGAGCAGGATAATATTATAATGGCAAATGTAGTATATCCGTCAAATATTGTCTATGGAACAACATATAGTCAGCCAGTAATCCTACAAACCAGCCAACTGGTTAATTCTTACTATGTCAGAGCAAAGGTTATATATGCAGACTACAACATAATTGGAGAAGAAATAGATGTATCCATTTCGCCAGACGCAGAGTGGGTTATCGGCCCGTCTAATTATTACTATCTACACTCAATTTTAGACTCTTGGCAAGAGATTCCTTTCTTGGAAAAACTAACCTTGCCAAGCATTTCAACTACAGTATTAAACAATACCATTATAACAATTTATTTTGAATTCTTAGACACCCACTTTGATGTGGAAACATTGTGGAAAATTCCGACAACATTTTTTGAATAAGTGGCTAGTTTTACACATTTTCCACACTTTTGTGTATAACTTTTGTGGCCCGATGTCAATTCAAAAATTTATACAATGTTTTCATAAATTTTTTACTTAATAAAATTAAGTTTGATTATATGTGGAATTGTTATATAATAGAATAAATTAGCACAAAATAAAGAAAAATGGAGTATTAGAAATTAATATGCAACAAACCAGACCGACATTTAAGAAAATTTTACTTTTTTTATTTTTTTTGATATCACCTTTTATCTTCACAGCATGTGAATGTGATTTTAGTTTTCTTCTGCCTAAGAAGCCTGTTACAATTACATCGCCCGTTTTAACATGTGATGAAGAGGAAAAAGTTTTGGAGTGGTACGCTGTTAAAGACGCAACTGTATATGATGTGTGCCTTGACGGTGAAGTTTTGCAAACGTTGAACTTGACAACAAGTAAAGGTGTTTTTGATTATAGCAACTACGTTGCCAATAATACTACATATACATTCGAAATTATTGCCAAAGCTACTAAAAATAATAAAACTATAACATCGACCAGCAACAAGATTATAATCAACAATACGCCATCTTTTCTAAATGATAACAAAAGTAAATATAATTTCGTCAAATCTACTAGTCCTGTTAGTGTCAATTTGTCTGGAACGGAATTAACTTGGGGCAAAGATGACAATGCAATACGCTATATTGTTAGAACGTTTACTAACACATATGGCTACAAAGAATTTGAAACAACGGCCACAACATTTGATTTCAACTCAGCCAATCTATGTAGAGACCATGAGATCATTGCTTATAGTATAGCAGCCGTCTACGACGACTCCTCTGATGCGAGCATAATCTCATCAATGATTAATTATTACGATCCTGATGGCGATTATTATACTATATTTATATTTGATGGCTACATTTGGGACTATTACATTAATAGCAAAGATGAATTAAACGCTGTTGTATACTACAATTTCATTAAGCGAGATGAAGATTATTATATTAATTTCGATCCAGATTATGTCAATACTTTCTATACTAGTACAATTTTTAAAACAAAAAATGACGCCATTAATGACGAAATAGAGCAGGCTATTAATAGAATATATGAAACATCATATATGTCGCATTACAAATACAAGACATATTCTAATGTTACAGATATCTCAACGCTGAAATTCAATGTTTCAATATATTTCTTTGGAATAACACAATGCGACACCACCATAGATGCAGACACGCAATATTTATATACAACACACGACACTGGCTTGGCATATTATGAGAACTATGATTACGAAACTAATGGCCACAGAGATACAAATTATGACGACTATGTCTCTGACAAATATATGCTTCAGACACCATGCTTGACTAGTGAACAATTGTTTCATGCTGTTGAGAACAAAGTAACACCTATTGTCGCACATAATAGTAGAGCAGAATTAATCTACAATTCAGCAAAACAAGTACTTAACAGCATAATTTCCGACAGCATGTCCGACTACGAAAAAGCTCTTACCATATTCGATTGGATTACATTCAACACAAGATACGATTATGGAAGTCTACAGCCTACAGCAGACACAACATATACCAAAAATTGTTGTTATTATCTAGAAGGTGTGTTTATCAAAAATGTTGCAGTATGTGATGGTTTTAGCAAAGCATACTCTCTAATGTGCAACATGGAAGGTATTGACTGCTTAAGGATAGTGGGAACTGCTTCTTCTGGATCAAGTTCTGGTGGTCATGCTTGGAACAAAGTGAAGATCGATGGGGATTACTACGTTGTAGACATTACTTGGACTGAGATAAT
>CAJOPQ010000080.1 GCA_905236445.1 uncultured Clostridia bacterium | reverse complement strand
TGGAAAAGTGGAAGATGATGGCACAATAAATAAGGAAGTTGGTTCATATCAAGGATATTGCGTATATAGATATGGTGATAAAGATTCATGGACTGCCGGCAAAACTGAAGCAATTTGTATATTCTTCACAAATGAAACAGTTAACCAAGCACTTTTGGATAGCACAATAGATGATAAAAGTTTAAGCACTGGCTGGAGATATTACTCAATAGGTAATTCTAATTATTCGCATATTGTAAAGGTTTAAATTATTTCAAAGAAAGAAAATATTTTGTTAAAAAAGAAACAAAAAGAATTTAATACTAGTGTGAGCATAAATATAGGATTTATTTTATATAAAACGAAAGAAAAAATTATATTAAGGGGAACGGGCTACATGACATCAAGCAAGACTTATTATGTTCAAAAAGATGATTGCATAGAGATTATAGATTGCACAGATTTTGATATCACACATATTTTGGAATGCGGACAGATTTTTAGATACGAAAAGACAATTTATGGCTATTTGATACACGCTAGCAATCAAGAAATACAAGTTTATTGTCAAAAAGGTGGCTTTAAAATATTTGCCCAAAATTTAGAATTTGCAAAAAAATACTTTGATTTAGATAATAATTATGCTAATATAAAAGCAGATTTACTAAGAAGTAATCTAACAAATAAGGCTATTGAATATGGTCATGGAATAAGAATTCTTAATCAAGATCCATTAGAAATGCTGATAAGTTTTATAATTAGTGCCAATAATAATATTCCTAGGATCAAAAAAATTATTGAAGCACTGTGTAGCGAAGTTGGAACTGATATGGGGACATATAGGGCTTTTCCTACACTACAACAACTTGCAGTGTTAACTGTTGATGATTATGTGAGACTTGGTGCTGGATATAGAGCCAAATATCTATATGACACAGTTAAGATGTTAAATAATGGCTTTGATTTGGATGAATTATACAATCTTGACACTGTTAGTGCTAGGCAGAAGTTATTAGAACTAAAAGGTGTTGGTCGCAAAGTGGCTGATTGTATACTTCTATTTGCTTATCACAAGACAGATGTATTCCCAACGGATACGTGGATAGTACAGCTATACCAAGATATATATGGTGTTAAGAAGCCTGCCACTTTTGTTAGTGATTACTTTGCAAAACTATTTGCTGTAAATTCAGGATATGCACAACAATATCTGTATTATGAAAAGATGAATAATCGAGGAGAAAAAAATGAATAATAAAAAAATTGCATTACTTGTTGATGTAGATAATGTAAAGATTGGTGGAGAAGCTTTTAATGAATTATATGCTAAGTTAAACGAGTTGGGCGATGTTGTTTACTGTAAATTCTATGGATATAATGATAGAAAACACATATATCTATCTGATGCTATTGCTAGATATGGTTATGAGACAGCTCCTTTTATGAGATACAAGAAGAGATTTAGTCAACTTGATTCTAGGATTATAGTTGATGCAATCAAACTTAACTATACTAAGACAGAGATTGATACTTACTGTATTATTGCTGGTGACGGCGATCTTATCCCTCTTCTAGTTGAATTGAAGAGTTGTGGTAGATTCCTAATTGATATTAATACTCCATATCAAGAGCAAAATACACATATGTTTGATGCTCACATCAAGTTGTCTAGTCTAAATGAAGAGAATGTGGAGACATATGTTCCTAAGACTAAGAAAGCTCCTAAGGCAAAGAAACCAGCTCCAATTGTGCTACAAAAGAATAATGAATCTGTTGCTCCTATAAAGACTAAGACTACTACAGTTGAAGAGACAGAGGAAGAGGTCGTTGCAAAGACTGTAGCTCCAAAGCCAGCTCCAGCCCCAGCTCCAGTAGTTGAGCCAGTTGTAGAGGAAGAGCCTAGCGATGCTTATGCAGACGAGACAGATGTTAGCGAAGTATTGAATGACATCGTAGATAGATACAATCAATTAGATTTCATGACTAACGATGATATGGATAAGAAAGTTCAACTAATCAAAGATATTGAGGCATTTGTTAATAGAGAGACAGCAAAAGGCGAAGGTTTGAAATCTAAGAATGAAGATATTAGACAAATCTTCGTAGATTTGAAACATATTTCTGATGATATGAAAAACACAATTAACCAATAACAACTATAATGTACTACTTCTATGTAGTACATTTTTTAATATTTGGTAGAAAGATTATGAAAACTCTTGACAAAACTTTTAAATCAATTATAATCAATAATGTAAAAATAAATTTGCTTGTACACTACAAGACAAGTAACGGCAAATAGTTACTAACAGAGAGTCTGCCCTTTGGCTGTGAGGTGGATAAGGAAGTTTGCTAGTGAAACCACTTGTGACTGTTAATGCTATGCATTAACGCAAGCAAGGCCCATACAAAGCCAGTTTGTAAAAAGAGTGGTAGGAGTAAATCTCTTGCAATTAAGGTGGAACCGCGTATAAATTGTCATTTATTCGTCCTTAAAGTAATATGAAACTTTATGGGCGATTTTTATTTTTATATTAATATATTATAAGGAGACAAGTAAAATGAAAGAAGAAAATAATAACAATGTTGAAATGTATCGTCATAGTATGAGTCATGTGTTAGCTAAGGCACTTACTAAGTTGTATCCAGATGTAAAACTGGCTATTGGTCCTGCTATTGATAATGGATTCTATTATGACATCGACACTAACGAATCTATTACAAATGACAAGTTTGATAAGATAGAGGAGACAATGAGTCAGATTATCAATGCTAATGAGGATTTTGTAAGGAAAGAAGTTAGCAAGCAAGAGGCTCTAGAAATGTTTGCATCTAATCCATACAAGGTAGAGCTGATTAATGATTTGCCAGAAGATGAAGTTATTAGTGTATATTATCTTGGCGATGACTTCGTTGACCTTTGTCGTGGACCTCATGTAGAAAATACTAAATTTCTTAGGAGTTTTGCTTTTAAGATTAATAAAGTAAGTGGAGCATATTGGAGAGGAAATGAGAAGAACAAGATGCTTCAAAGAGTCTATGTGTATGGATTTATGAACAAAAATGAATTGAAAGACTATATCAAGATGGTCAACGATGCTATTGCGCGTGATCATAACAAATTAGGCAGAGAGTTGGAATTATTCACTACAGTAGATTATATTGGTCAAGGTCTTCCTATTTTGCTTCCAAAAGGTGCAAGAATAATACAACTGCTTCAAAGATTTGTTGAGGACGAAGAACAAAAACGTGGTTGGTTGCTAACTAAGACTCCTTTTATGGCAAAAAGCGATCTATACAAGATATCTGGACACTGGGATCATTATAAGGAGAATATGTTTATATTAGGTGACGAAGAAAAGGACAAAGAAGTGTATGCGTTGCGTCCAATGACTTGTCCGTTCCAATATCAAGCATATCTTAATAGATCTAGGTCATACAAAGATTTGCCTCTAAGATATAACGAAACTTCAACTCTATTTAGAAATGAGGCAAGTGGTGAAATGCATGGGCTTATTCGTGTACGACAATTCACCATATCAGAAGGTCATCTAATGTGTACTCCAGAACAGTTGGAAGATGAATTTAGAGGTTGCCTAGAACTTGCAATATTTATGCTTAAGACACTTGGCTTATACGAAGATGCTTCTTATAGATTTTCTCAATGGGATCCTAATAATAGAGAGAAATATATTGGAACCAAAGAGGATTGGGACAATGTACAAGGAATGATGGGAAGAATATTAGACGATCTACAAGTTCCTTATAATATTGGAATAGGTGAAGCAGCATTCTATGGTCCAAAATTAGATATTCAAATTAGGAATGTTTGGGGCAAAGAAGATACTCTTATAACTATCCAGATTGATCCAATGATAGCAGAGAAGTTTGGAATGGAATATACAGACAAAGATGGCAAGAAGAAAACTCCTTATATTATTCACAGAACTTCAATTGGTTGTTATGAGAGAACTCTTGCTTACTTAATAGAAAAATATGCAGGTGCTTTTCCTACTTGGTTATCACCAACACAAGTCAAAGTCTTAACTATTAGTGAGAATCACAATGAATATGCAACTAAAGTGTTCGAAACTTTGCAAAGTAACAATATTAGGGTAGAGTTGGATACAAGGAACGAAACAATATCTAAGAAGGTTAAAGAGGCAACAAAAGATAGAACTCCTTATGTTCTTATTGTTGGAGATAAAGAAGCTCAAAATGGAACAGTTTCTGTAAGAGAGAGAGGAAAAGGAGATACTGGAGAGGTTAATCTTCAAGACTTCATTAATAAGGTTTTGCAAGAAGTTGCGAACAAAACTCTTAATGTATAGTAGTTATTCTAAGAAAGCAGTATGATTTGACTACAAAAGTTATTAAATAAAAATCAACGGAAAATATAAGAAAGAGATAGATATTTTCTATCTCTTTCTTTTTTTAGGACTTTGAGACAAGAAAAATGATGTTATGTTCTAATTAGTTATGACTCTTAGTTGTGCAGATTACAAAAAAAAAGACAGGAGCTTGCTCCTTTAGAATTCAGGAAACAAACTCTTGCAAGTGTGTCTTTTTAATTGTAGGTCCGTTTTAGGTTAGTTTTTTTTGCAAAACAATTGTAGATTGTAGAGATGACTTTTAACTAATGTAAGAAGAATTTTTTAAATTGTACATCTATATACCATAAGTCCAGAAGCATAGCTTGAAGCGTTTTCATTTTGTTGCACTATCTGTTTATCTTCTATTATAAATCCACATTGTAGAAGTATTTCTTCTACTTTGTTTGCTGTCATATAGTTGTAGTAGACTTTATATCTTTCATCTAATTCTTCAATAAAGATATGCTCACCATCTTGTTTTGGCATATCCATTATTATGCAAAGTTTTCCATTTGGTTTAAGCATTTGTTTAAATTTTTGCAAAACATCAAGCAGATTTTCGTTTGGAATATGAAATAGAACGTCTTTTGCGATTATTCCATCAAATTTTGTATCTGTTATATAATTACATATATCAGCCTCTATAAATTTGAGGGTAGGGTAATTGCTATTTTGAGTATATTTTCAGCAAGATCAATACCCAACACATCAAATCCTTTTTGGCTCATATAGTCAACTATTTGACCAGCACCACAACCAACGTCTAAAATTTGTTTGCCAGCAAGGCTTGAAATAAATTGATCAATATAAGTTACATAAGGAGAAATATTGCCATAAATATTTGCATACATTTGGCTAATTGCATTGTAATCGTTTTTTACAATGTTTCTTTTTTCTTCGTTTGTCATATTTTCCTTT
>CAJOPQ010000079.1 GCA_905236445.1 uncultured Clostridia bacterium | reverse complement strand
TTAGTAAAAATATTTTATGTGGATAATATATTCTATGCGTAATTTGATTTTGTGTTTATTATTATTTCTGCTACAATCGTAGAAGTAAACATACAAAAAGGAGAAAATACTAATGAATAAGGTTATTGCAATAGTTGGAATGTGTGGCGCAGGCAAAAGTGAAGTAACTAACTTTTTTGAAGAAAAAGGATATAAAAGAGTGTATTTTGGTGCTGTTACATTTGATGAAATGAAAAGACGCAACTTACCTCAGACACAAGAAAACGAGAGGAAAATAAGAGAAGAATTCAGAGCATCTGGCGATATGGCTATATATGCTAAGTTAAACGAAAAGAAGATTGCAGACGCATACAAAGAAGGCAATGTAGTAATTGAGAGTATGTATTCTTGGAGCGAATACAAATATGTAAAAGAATTATATGGAGATAATTTCAAGGTCATTGCAGTTGTGGTAGACAAGGCGACTAGGAAAGATCGTATTGCTGTAAGAGATGTAAGAGCATTGAATAACTGTGAAGTCGATACTAGAGACCTAACGGAAATAGAAAATATTGAGAAAGCAGGACCTATTGCAATAGCAGATTATTATATCTTAAATAACTCTAGCATGTCAGGCCTTAATAGTAGATGCCAAGAGATCTTAGATAGTTTGAATCAATAAAAAATATAGACTAACTACAATAAATTAGTTAGTCTTTTTCTTTGTTATAACTCCATACTGTCGCTTTGGCCTGTAATAGAATATACCCTATCTAGCATCTCCTCTACTTGCAAAGTTGCATTGTCTGCCAGAATATGTGAATAATTCTCAGTTGTGTTAATCCAAGCTATTTTTTGCTCATAATCTGATACATTTCTCTCTACAAGTGGCGAATCCATTAATTTTATCTTAGCTTCTTCCCTCATAACCTCTAGGGCGAAGTTGATGCTATCTTGATTCTTTACCAAGAATTCTGCTGGTGCCAATGCCAATATTGCAGTAATTATATCTGGATCGTCTGTAAAGTTAGCTAGTAATTGCCCATCATGAGCCAACTGATCAGATAGTTGTGCAAAAGTATTCTCATTAGGTTTTACTGTACAAATATATTGATTGCTATACTCCATATCTGCTAATTTATCAATAACTATTTCTTTATCTTTGAATTGTCTTGAATGTGGTGCAAATATTGGAAAGACATTGTCAATAAGTTTATCGGAATTATTTTTTAATGTTACAGAATCGTTATTTCCCATAGTGAAGAATGGTTGTATCATCTCTATAGCGACTCTATCTGCCAATATTTGATCAATGTTCCCCTCTCCTGTTCCATATCTACGAACTATTGCATTGTCATATGCCTTAAGTGAATTAAAGTGTGCTTTCAAATCCTCGATTATTGCCATAATTATTTCTCCTTTGTACTCAATATTTCTAATTGTATATATTTTATCATATTGATTTAACAAAAGTCAATACCCATTTTTTGCAAAAAATACTAGACCACAAAAGATCTAGTATTTTTAAATTATGGCTCTAAAGTATCTTCTGGACTATCTTTGCCGTCTGTATCCATAATCTTGCCAACAACATTACATATATAATCATTAGAATTTTCTATTAATGTATCAATATATCCATCTATTGTGTTACATCTACGATAAGTATCTTGTGCAGCGTTAGCATTAGCCTCACTCAACTTTCCTTCGCCGTATTTAATCCTAGTAGATTCCCTTATTGCTTCGACTGATGCTTTCAACTCAGGGGAATATTTTTCTAAAAATTCAGCATTAGCAAGCGACATAACGGCCTCTAACGATACCAAACTGTCTATTGTATGAAGAGGTTGTAATTCTTTTTTCTTATCATCTGGAAGTTTTGCATTCTTTGCTTCTATCTTTGCATTTCGTGCTCTTACCTCTGCAACATCTTTCTCAAATTGTTCGATTCGTTCTTTTCTTAGAGCAACTTCCCTATATCCAGCCTCGTACTTGCCAAGTTTGTAAAAATCTCCAATACTTGGTGTTGTTCCACCCTGACTAGCATCTTTGACACGTACAGTATATTTTGCGTCCATTGTAGAATGTCTTTCGCTGTTCTCTGCTTTTACTCTGTTAGCCAATACTTCAGCAAAGTCCTTAGCATTACTCATATGATCCAATGCCTTAGCCAATGCATTTTTGGATTTTATTCTATTTTTCAAATCTTTTACTATTCCCATTTGTTAGCACACTCTCCTAATTTTACTACGCTAATATAGTATCATATTGCAATACTATTGTCAACATTTTGTTTATATAAATTAGTTGATCACATAGTCAGATCTAATATTATTTGGTTAAGTACAGCTATTCCTTGATTTGTTGCCTTGATATAGCCATGGGACACTTCCAAGTAACCAAGATTAACATACTTATCTATTGCCGTCTTATACTTTGTGACATAATCTTCGCCTAGTAGTTTATTGATATCAGATATTTTTACGCCATCTACCGTTCTCAGCCCAAGCATAATAGTTTCTTCTAACAAATCTGTATTATCTAAATTGTCGCTAC
>CAJOPQ010000078.1 GCA_905236445.1 uncultured Clostridia bacterium | reverse complement strand
ATGTATTTGCTAAACTTCCGCCATTAACAGGATCTGTTCTTACATACCAACCATCTTGTTTTTCTACACCATTCCAATTGTTATATTCTAATGGAATCATGCTGACATTTACACCACCTGCTTTTGCTTTTGTTGTGAGATTAAATGCAACTCCGTCTTTAACTTTAACATTAATATTTCTTTGAGCAATAATTTTGTTTTGACCTAAAACATTTTTGAAGTCAGCAGTAATCGTACCTCTTAAAGCAGTAAGATTAACTGTACCATAAATATCTAAAACTTTGATGTTGTGGTTTTCACATTCTATATTTAATTCACCATGTGATTCACAAACTGTTGCTCCACCATTTGTTGATTTGATTGTTGCACCATTTTGTATTCTATTTATATATATATCACCTTTTTTAGCTAAAATATTGAGTGTATGATATGCATTATTTATAAACAAACTTCCATCCACAATATCTAATGAACAATATTTAACTTCATCTGTTGCACCCAGTAAAAGCATTGTCATAGCATACTCGCTCTTTAACTCATCAAGTTTTACTCCAAGTGAGCCAAATACACGAATGTTATTTGAACCCTCATCACAATATAATCCCTTAAGTATAAATCCTGCCCAGAATTCAATATCATTAGCATTTATATATGTGTCACCACCAATAATGCCTGATACTTTAACATTTCCACCATTTTCAATATCATGAATTATTACATCTCCGTAAACTGCTTTGGCATTTTTGTTTTCCATAATTTCATTTGTCATTGTGCTATAATTATCTTTTCTGTTTCTCCAACTGCCAGGCATTGAACCGATTTCTACAAGTGGATTTACTCCAGTTATATCAACATTTCCGCCAATATTTGAATTTATGAGAATTGAACCAGCCAAACTGTTTACATTGAGATTTCCATTAATCTTTGCATCAACTTTTATTCTTCCATAATTAGTGTTTAATGTTAAATTATTGTTTATTGTAACATTTTTATCAATAGATACTGATGCATTCAAAAATTTTTTGCTCGCTGTAACATCCAAATTGTTTATAACAAACTCTTTGTTATTTCCAACATTTATATTGTTTGCTGATGTGTTAATTTTTAATGTACCCAAAGAAAACGAAGTATTGTTAGACTTTTTTCTTGGCAAAACAATTTTTAATTTACTATTATTTTTGAAAAATAAACCTGATGGCTCCAATGTTTGAACTTTTAATACACCATTACTATCAATAGCAATGCTTTCTTTGTTAATTGAAGTATACTTTGTTATGCCGTTTTCATCAACTGATTCTTCACAAAAAGACACTTCCTTTACATCGTCTTTTACTATACCTTGCATATTGACAACAATTTCAACATATCCTGCCGTGGTGTTTGGTTCATCATAATACTCGATGGTGACATCAAGATTTGTTGTTTTTACATCAATAGCATTCAAATTCTCTGCACTAAATTCAAATTTTAATTGACTTTCCGTTTGACTTAATGATAACCATGTATAGCCAAACAAACTCACATGAGCAAACATCATAATAGCAAAGCCAGCCAAAACAACCATTAATGCTATTCCAATCAAGATTAATATTGTATTAAATATCTTCTTTAACAACATAACCATACCTCTACTTTTATTATATCATGTGATTTTTATAAAATCAATAGCAAATTTTACTTTGTTGTTTATACAATATACTAAACATAATTTTATTAAAAAATACTAATATTTTATTCCAAAATACCTTTTATTCTTCTTATGCCTGCACTACTACTTTCTTCTTTTACAAGTTTGAAATGTCCTAGTTCTCCAGTATGTTTTACGTGAGGTCCGCCACAAATTTGTTTATCATAGTCTCCAATGCTGTAAACTGTGACTTCATCACCATACTTTGTATCAAAAATACCTATTGCTCCATTTTTATGTGCTTCTTCTGGTGTCATGGTTTCACAACTAACCGGCAAATCTTCTGCAATTTTTTGATTGACTGTGTCTTCTAACTCTTTCTTTTCTTCTTCTGTCATTTTATGGTCCAAATTAAAGTCGAAACGCATTCTTTCTGCCGTAATGTTGCTACCACGTTGTTCAACTTGATCACCAAACATTCTTTTAAGTGTTTGCAAAACAAGGTGAGTGCAAGTGTGATATTTTGTTTCCAT
>CAJOPQ010000077.1 GCA_905236445.1 uncultured Clostridia bacterium | reverse complement strand
TTATTTAATAAATGTGCTGTGCCAATAGTTTTGCCTAACAAAAGTGAGCTGGAGCAAAGAAAAGCAGATTACGATGAAAGAATGGCTGAGAAAGAGAATCAAAAGAGGGTAAAAAAAGAGGCTAGATATCAGGCGAAAGTAGATAGGGAAAGAAAAAAATTAGAGAAAGAAGAGAAAAAACGTGAAAGAAAAAAATAAAAAAACAGTTGTTGTGGGCATGAGTGGAGGAGTGGATAGTTCTGTCGCTGCTGCGTTGTTAAAAGAGCAGGGATATAATGTCATAGGGCTTTTCATGAATAACTGGGAAGAGAAAGATGAGAACGATTGTTGCACATCTATAACTGATTTTGAAGATGTAAAAAGAGTGTGCGAGAAATTAGATATTCCATATTATAGTATTAATTTTGCTAAAGAATATATGGATAGAGTTTTTTCATATTTTCTAGATGAATACAACAAGGGCAGAACACCTAATCCAGATGTGTTGTGTAATAGAGAGATCAAATTTGGACCTTTCAAGGAATTTGCGAAGAAATTAGGTGCAGATTATATTGCTACTGGTCACTACGCCAAGATCGAGGTGGTGGACGGCAAATCGAGGTTAATTAAGGCGAAGGATTTGAACAAAGACCAGACATACTTCCTTAACCAATTGTCTCAAGAACAACTTGATCATGTTTTGTTTCCTCTTGGAGATTTGCAGAAACCAGATGTTAGAAAAATGGCAGAAAAATACGGGCTTGTTACTTTTGATAAAAAAGATAGCACGGGCATATGTTTTATAGGAGAAAAGAGATTTAGACAGTTTTTGCAGAATTATTTGCCTGCAAAAAAAGGATTAATCAAAGATCTTAACGGAAATGTTGTAGGAACGCACGAAGGTGTTATGTTCTATACACTTGGTCAAAGGCGTGGACTTAACCTTGGAGGAATTGCTGGTGGCAATGGCGATAGATGGTTTGTTATAGATAAGGATATCAAGACAAATGTTCTGTATGTTAGTCAAGGCGAGGACGACAAATTATTCTCTAGAGGGTTGATATCTGATACGATGAATTGGATAAATATGCCAAATGAAAAAGAGTTTAAATGTTATGCTAAGTTTAGATATAGACAGCCTGATCAAAGTGTACTTGTTAAGGTGACAAAAGATAACAAATTAGAAATTGCATTCGATGAGAAGCAAAGAGCAATTACTCCGGGGCAGTTTGTAGTGCTATATCAAGATTATGGCACGGACGGCGATAGAGAATGTCTTGGTGGGGCCATTATTGACAAAGTAATATATTAATTAGATAAAAACTTAGAACTTTATTTGCGGTATAGCTTATATGTTCTAGTTTTTTTGTTGTCATTGCTTTGCAAATTTTTAAAAAAACTACTATAATAAAATTATGAAAACTATTACCAGTGAAGATAATAATATAATCGAAATAAAGAAGTCGAAATTTATTGCATATATATACAATGTATCTACAGAAAAACAGTGTATACAGTATCTCAACGCGTTAAATATAGAACACAAAGATGCTCGCCATATCACATATGCTTATGTATTATGTTCTCCAGCGTATGAAAAGTGTAGTGATGACGGCGAGCCTAGTGGCACAGCAGGAAAACCTATCCTTGATTGCATTAAGCGTAATGACTTAACAAATGTTATGATCGCAGTTGTAAGATATTTTGGTGGAGTCAAACTTGGTGCTGGAGGATTGACTAGAGCATATAGCAATAGTGCAAAAGAGGTAATCGATAGAGTGTCAACAAAAGAGTTACAAAAACAATTTATTGCAAAAATTACTGTTAAGCTAGACAACAAGTATTTGATAGAAAATAACAACAATATCCAAATAACGAATGTCAACTATGATAAAATATCTGACAAGATAATAGAATATACAATTCAATGTGTGTCTAACAAAGACTTGATAGATTGGTTGCGAAATATATGCCTTGAAGTAGAAGTGTTAGAAGATAGTATTTGGAACTGATAAGGAGAAGTGTTATGTCAACTATTACCAAAGTCGAAATGCAAAAGAATAATGACCAGAAAGTCAATTTGTATTTAGATGGAGAATTTTACAGTAGGGTGTATTTGGATACTTGTGTAAAATACAATCTAAAATCAAATATAGAGATAGATAGAGAAAGATTGGATAATATAATTGCAGAGAGTGAGAAAAATCTTGCACTTAATTTCTCTGCTAGATTTGTTGACAGATCTCTAAAGACGGCGAAGCAAGTCAGAGATTATTTGAGAAAGAAAGAGTTTGATGAAGATATAATAGATTATGTTATGGAGAAACTAAATGAGTATGGATTCATCAATGATGATAATTATATTATTTCTTTTTGTAACACCTATCAAGGCAAGTATGGCAAAAACAAATTAATTGCAATGCTTAAGCAAAGGGGCATTAGCGATAAAAAAATAGATGAATATTTTAATGAGGTAGAGATCGAATCTTCTTGTTATAATGTCGCTATAAAGAAGGCAAAAAGTCTAGACCTTAATATAGATAAAGATAGAGCAAAATTGTACAGATATTTAACTAGTCGTGGATACGATTATGATGAAATAAAATCAGTTATTGCAAAAATAGAAAATGGAGAGTAGATAATGGAAATTGGTATTGATATACTAGATATTGACAGAATGTATAATATTATTGACAAAAAAACTCTTATGAATAGAATTTTCACTGAAACTGAGATAAGACAAATTGCTGGCAAAAATAAGCAAGCAAAGGCACAAACTCTAGCTGGTTATTATAGTCTAAAAGAGGCTTTTTTGAAAGCAATTGGAATAGGTATAGGCAGAGGGATTGCGTTGAATGAGATAAGTGTGACTTATGAAGAATTGGGTAGGCCATATATTGTTCTTAGCGATGACGCACAGCGTAGATTTAACGACATGGGCTACACCAAGATTTCATCATCTATATCTGACACAAAAAGTGTATGCGTAGCTACATGCATTGTTTATTAAGATTTGATAAATATTTTAAGATATATTGTGCACTCTATAATTATAGGGTGTATTTTTGATTTGTCGAAAAAAATAAAATAAGGATATTAATAAATAAAAGATATGAATAAATTTGATCAATATGCCAATCATTACAATAGGCTTTATAGTAATCACAATAGTCGTATTATTAAGCATACAATAGATATAGATAGAATGGAAGCTGAGATGGAAAGCTTCTATGCTATGAATCCACAGTTCTATGTAGAGGATTGTAATATGATAACAAGATTGCTGAATGAAGACTATAACAAATATATAGAATGGATTGTAGATGATTGATATTAAGAGAGGGGATTTGTATTATGCTGACCTAAGTCCTGTTGTTGGAAGTGAACAAGGTGGGATAAGGCCAGTGTTAATAATTCAAAATAATGTTGGAAACAAATATAGTCCAACAGTTATTATATCAGCAATTACTAGTCAAATTAACAAAGCAAGAATTCCAACACATATAGAACTTCCTGCTAACGAGTATGGGCTTCAGAAAGATTCTGTTGTGTTGTTGGAGCAATTGAGGACTATTGACAAAAAAAGACTAAAAGAAAAAATTGGAGAAGTCGGTGACGGTAAAATGAATAGCATCAACAATGCGCTTCTAATTAGTCTTGGTTTTATTTAAGTTTACATATATGATAAGTAACATTGTGTAAACTTTTTTTATGTTCATTTTTTGAAATACTTTTGGAAAATGCTATAAGTTGTAGTACAATTGAAATAAGATAATAGAGATTTAAGTTGTTAGTCCTGTTATTTCTTATAATATGAACAGCGAAAAAAGAATAATTAACTTCAGAAGACCTTTTTTAATATTTGTTGGCATTATAATAGGGATTATCTTATCATATTCTTTTTTCGTAAATATTACTTTGAATAAGAGTGTAGTGCTAAGTGTTATAATTTCTTCGCTTTTGTTAATGGCACTTGTGTTGTACTTTATAACATATTATTTTTTGAAGAAAAAGCATATTGCGTCTAACTTTGCTTTTAGAATAATTAATTCGTTGAAAAATGTAATTTTTATTACAATCGCCATTTTGTTGGGTGTGTGCTTAACGTT
>CAJOPQ010000076.1 GCA_905236445.1 uncultured Clostridia bacterium | reverse complement strand
CAGCACTTAGGTCTAGTACAATAACATTTGAGAATACAACTGGCTGGAAGAAAGGTAGCAATGCTGACGTTACAAGTAATGTGAGTGATGTAGATGTAAGCACTCCTAGTCAAAATGCTACATGGCTAGCAGGAACAACTTCTGGCTACTACAATTATTACTGGAAGAGATTCTAAATATAATATAGAAAAAAACACATTAAGTATAGAATTACTGCTTAATGTGTTTTTTATTGATTGTAGCTATTGTAGTTTTCGCTTAGCAAAATTTTAAATAAATGCAACGCATAATACAATATTTATTTCGTAAAAATATATACATTGTGATATAATACACTAATCACATAACATACAAGGGTGGCTAGGTGTATGGCAAAACAACATATATATGTGGCGTTTAAAGATATAAATCTTGGTGTTGTCACTGTTAATGACAAAGATAATAAAATAGTATATGATTCCAACACAAAAGGTGAGATTATGGCAAGAAATAAGTATTTTTTGCCACAATCGTATGAAGATGAATTGTTTGGATCAAAAAATAAGCCTGTTTTAGATTCTTCTTTCTTTGGTGGCTTTGTCAATCAAGTTAAGTGCAGAGAAGACTTAATGGAATACTTGGGAATCAATCCAGATGATAAGGATATTGATATTTTATACAAATTGTCGCAATCAAGTTACGAGGGGAGCATGATTAAATTTACAACAGATGATAACGAGGCTAGTAGATAAATGAATGGTGTTATCAAGAGCATTGATGAGAACGATGTTCAAATTAGGCTTAATATAGAAGGTGCTAACAACAAGTTCTGTTTTGAATCAAATGATGGTTTGAAGTATGCCAAATTTGGCAAAGTAAGAGATATTATGGCAGAGGTTGTTGCATCGAATATCTTAGAAACTATAGGGGTGGATACAGCCCATTATGATTTTTTGCGTTCATACAAAGGTGGCAATAGTCGTGCAGGGACTGTGTCTGATGATTATTCCAAAGGCTATGACTATAGAATAACGCTAGCAGATATGTTAGAAAAGGTTGGTGGTCTTAATTCGGCAAATACAATTTCGCACATATATGCATCTGTTCCTACTGCAGTTAGTGCTGTTACAAAATTTTGTAATTCCAAGAAAGCTATACACTACTCTAGAAGCAAAGAAAATGAAATACATGATAAACTTGCAATAATGTCTATAGTGGATTATTTCATTTGCAACGGCGACCACCATACCAAGAATACTGAATTTCTAATAAAGAATAACAAAGACAATTCGTCTAGCATTGATTTATCTCCAGTATTTGATCTTGGCAATAGTTTCCGAAGTGTAGATACAAGGTTGGCTCTAACATTAGACGATTTTGAAAACTCATCAAAACAATCTTTAACAGAAACTTACGCAAATGGAATTGTTGATTATTTCAATGCATCAAATGGTGATTTGCAGGACAATCCAGCTTTTGAGGCTATGTGCAAATTGCTTGACGTTAATATTGAGTCTATAATATATTCTACAATGCTTAGAGCAGTAGGCAAGTATGATTATAAGGGACAAGTGTTTAGCAAAGACAATTTCGAAGAATTGCTGAGCGGGATTTTGCCAGAGTTTAATGAGCAATTAGGAGCAGAATTAGATATGAATGTCTTGTATGAAATTGTTGAGTCATACAATGAAAGAAGGCAGTGCCTACTCGATAAAGTGTTGGATAATGAGAAATTGCATGACAGTTATATGCAATTAACAACTGTTGCGGATAACTGTATAGAGCAGTCATTAGAATGATGTCATAGATAGTAAATTTGTGACAATAAATATAATGTTGTTGTCATTAAATAACTAAATATTTACAAATATGAAGGTGTTATAATGGAAAATGATTATAAAGATAAATTGCAGTCCGGCGCTAAGAAAGAATTTTCATACATATTGGATATAGAGCAGTCAGAGTGTAAAATTAATACCCCTTTAATTATGGAATTGGCTTGTGCAAAGCAACCAAATGACGATAATGAATTAAGAGATTTGTATTACTTCAATCTTTGGACAACCAGACCTAAGACGGAATATGAATATTTTCTAGAACAGAATGGAAAGGCGATTGATGATAAATCGGCTGTTATGAAAATAAAATATAAATGTATGTCCGATGCGAAAAAACAAGCGCTTAGAAACGAGTTAAATTCTAGCGAAAATAGTATCGTGTCCGAGCTTGTTTCTTCAGCCAGTTTTGACTACAACTCTAAAAATAATAAGTTGTATTGTGCAGAAATTAGAACAGATGCAAATTATAGAGGTCAAGGTGCTGGCAAACTTGTAATGGACTCAATGATAACATTGTCTAAGGCTGTTGGATTAGATGGGGTGTATCTCGATGCGCATCCACTAGAGACAATAAAACCTACATATAAATTTGATCTAGACGGTAAGGATAAGAAAATATATGAAATAAGCAAAACACAGGAGAATGTTGTATCTTCTATGGCTTTACTTAAAACATACGAGAACATGGGTGGCACAATTAGATATAAATCAGAAGATAGTATTGTGTTTGTAGACTTTGATGATAGTGCAATTAAATCAAATATAAATATTCCAGCGGAAGTCTGTGATGTCTTTGCAAAGAGTGTTGGAAAGGATATGGAACGATAAAAAAATGGGAGACAATTTCTTCCATTTTTTTGTTATATACTCAAAAGCTCATTGATGATGTATTGCTTGACCTCATGAACGTTCTTTGCAACTTGGTATCTGCAATGTCCATTTTTTGATCGACGCAATACACATTTGCCATATTCTTCCTTCGACGTTGTTACTTCTACTTCGCAATTGATATAATCATACAGCTCAGGTTGTGTTATTGCTATAATGGAGTTGGCATCGTATACATATACTCTCTTGCCCGATGGATCTCTTATTTCATTTACTCCTGCAACGATTTGTCTTATCATTTGTTGAGTCTTATTAGTCGGTGGAACATTCAATATATCATTTTTGAGGATACCTGACTGTTCCCCTATCTCCATTGTGTTAAAAGTGATTGGTATTCCACTCTTTGCAACAATATCAAAAGCCTCTGGATCGTAATAAGCATTGAATTCTGCAAACTCAGTTATGTTGCCAATGCAGTTTTTTGATCCTATCATAGAATACATTTCTCTTATTTTATACTTTATGTCAGGGTATGTGACTAGTAGTCTTGCAACATTTGTCATTGGTCCTATCGTTATTATGGTTATTGGTTCTTTTGACTTCTGCAAAACTTCATACATAGCTTTTGCAGAATCTTCTTCTACCGGATAATCAATTTCTCCCGGATCAAAATTTCCCAACCCAGTTTTGCCGTGCACATTCTCTGCGTCATCTAGTGTTGCTTTTACCAAAGGTCTATCTAGCCCTTTAGCAACTTTAGTGCCTTTAAAATAATTTTTAGCAAAAAATTGACAGTTACGAGTTGTAATTGCTATAGGCGTGTTTCCCGAACTTGCACACAGAAGCTTCAAGTCAAAATCCTTAATGTGCTTGTATAGAATAAGCAAGGCAAGTGCATCGTCGACTCCAGGATCGCAATCTATTATAATTGGTAGTTTTTCTTTTGACATACTTTTTCCTTCAATACTAAAATTTAATATCTAGATTTATCTTATTTGCTTTGATGTATTTCTTAACTTCTGCAAGTTTTGGCATACCAGTCTGTGCACCCAATTTAGTAGTTTTTAGTCCTGCACAAATATTGGCAAATGTTAATGCATCGCGAGTGTTGAGCCCGTTGTTGATGGCAACCATAAATGAACCTAAGAATGTATCTCCAGCGCCAGTTGTATCGACAACTTTAACATTAATTGCTGGAATATTAATAACTTCTTTACCATCGCTAAAATATACTCCATCAGCCCCTTTGGTCATTATTAATTTGTCCGGATATTGCTTTAGAACATCTAATGGTTTTTTCTTATTGTATCCTTTTATCTCACAGACTTCTATCTCGTTGACAATAACATATGTCGAATTGTCAAAAAGCTCAATAGGATAATCTTTGATTGGCGATGGATTAAGCACGAATTTAATATTGTTGTCTCTGCATATTCTACTAACAAGTAAAATTGCATCTACAGGTATTTCGAATTGTCCACCCACAATGCTACATTCTTTGATTCTAGATGTGTATTTCTTAATATAATTAACATCAAGACTAGAGTTGGCTCCCGGAACAACAATAATTGAATTATTATTATTTGCAATTGTTATATTTGCAATTCCACCATTGGTGTTTTTAATTTGTTTGATTGCTGTAATGTGCACTCCTTCTTCTTGCAAATGTGCTATTGCGTTCTTGGAGAACATGTCATCTCCAGCACATGCTAGTAAATTAGTGCTAGCGCCAAGCCTTGCACAAGCAACAGCTTCGTTAGCACCTTTGCCTCCAAACGAAATCATAAATTCGTTGCCGATTACAGTTTCGCCAACCTTTGGCAAAACATCTGTCTTACATACTATATCAGTATTGATACTTCCGACTACGCCTATCCTATTCATATTAATATTTTCCCTTTTCATATATTCTTTATGCTCGTAGTATAGCACAAATTGTCCACAATCTTCTAATAAAATTATAGAGTTTTTTGCGTTAAATTTTTTATTTCTGTATGAAATAAATAATTACTATGATATACTTATCAAAAATATTTGAGGATAGTATGAAACTTTATAACGAATTATTTGGTTTGAAAAAGATATTGAGGCGTGGTTGGATTTTGCGAAATGCATATTATAGCGATGGTCGATGCGAAAGTGATGCAGAACATATTTTTTCTATGAGTATGCTTGCTTTTGAAATATTGGAAAAAGAGAAATTAGATCTAGACAGAACTAAAGTATATGAGATGATACTTTGTCATGAAGTAGGTGAAATTGAAGCAGGGGATATAACCATAGTAGATAATGTGCCAAAGAAGGTAAAATACGATAAGGAGTTGGCTTGTGTTCAAAGGATAGCGAATTCTTATAATATGCACAATATGCTCAAATTGTGGAGGGAATTTGAAGAAAACACAACACCAGAAGCAAAGTTTGTTAAGCAAATTGACAAACTAGACAGTGTAATGCAAGCAAAAATATATGCGCAACACAATTCTCAACCACAACTATTTGAAGAATTCTACAACGGGCACAAAGATGAAATTGATCCAAAGTACCTAAAATATATAGACGATGAAATTTAATAAAAAAGATTAACGATTAAGTTGTCGCTAATCTTTTTTTGTTTGTTGGTTATAAAGTATTAGAGTATTTTCTAGCAAACAAGCAACAGTAAGTGGGCCAACTCCACCCGGTACTGGTGTGATATAGGAACATTTGTCCTTGACATCATCAAAATCAACATCGCCCATTAGTCCGTCTTCGGTCCTATTAATTCCTACGTCGATTACAACAGCACCTTCCTTAACAAATTCTTTTGTTACAAATTTGGTTTTACCAATGGCAACAACCAAAATATCTGCTTGTTGGCATATATTCTTTAAGTTTTGAGTCTTGCTGTGGCAAATGGTTACAGTTGCATTTTTTTGTTCTAATAAGTTCGCCACACTTTTGCCAACAAGAAGGCTACGACCAATTACAACTGCATTTTTGCCGGCAATGTCAATATTTTCACTCTCGAGTATCTTAATAATTCCAGTAGCAGTACAAGGGGCAATTGTACCTCTTGCACTAAATAAGGCACCCAGATTCTCATAAGTTAGACAGTCTACATCTTTGCTTGGGGATATGCGATTTGTTGCTTTTACATCATCTAATTGTTTTGGTAATGGCAGTTGCAGTAGTATTGCCGAAATGGTGTCATCTGCATTTAACTTGTCTATAGTCTGAAACAATTCTTCTTCACTTACATCTTCTGGAAGTCTTGCTATAATAGAATTCATTCCTACACTCTCGCAAGCTTTTTTCTTAGATGCAACATATACTTCGCTAGCTTTATTGCCTTCTACTATTATGCAAGCCAGAGTAGGTTTGATCCCTTTAATTTTTTCCACTTCTGCTTTTACATTTTCTTTTATTTTTGTGGCAAGTGCCTTGCCGTCTATTACATTTGTCATAATTACCTCTAACATAATTATTAGCATAAATTCACGCAAATTCGCAAATGTTTTGTTGCATGAAAATATTTTACAACATTGCTTATAACTAATTACCTTCTAACAAAAGCATATTATTCGCTACTATGCGACTTAACGCCATAGTGCAAAATGTTTAAATACAATATTTGTTCAATAATTTGGATATCTGACGTTAATATGTTATAATACACAGTATTAAGGGGTATAATAGCATGATTGACATTTTTGAGAGTGCCAT
>CAJOPQ010000075.1 GCA_905236445.1 uncultured Clostridia bacterium | reverse complement strand
TAATTTAGCAGTTGGAGCAGTAGATACAACACCTGCAAACATGTTAGTGTTAGTACCAGATAAAGCAACTTGCATAGTTGCAGGCTTATCACTTGTATTACTAAAAGTGAAAGTGTAAACTACATAACCATTAGCAGCAAGCTCTTGTGGTTCATAAGTCCATGCAGTAGTAGGAGCATCATCACCAGCTCTAAAAGTTACAGATTCAGAATCTTTATTAGTACTAATTTTAATAACAGTACCTGTTGAATCTGAAGAAGATGAATAATACTTACCTGATGTAGTAAAAGTACCGTCAACTTCTCGTGCACTATAGGAAACTGTCATGCTGTTAGTTACGCTAACTTGATTAGCAACCAATACTAGACCAATTGTCAAACCGATAATAGCAAGTACTAGAACAATACCAATAGCACCAATAGCAATTTTTTGTTTTGAACTCATTTTTTTTCTCCTTGATAAAATATATTTTATTAAAAAGTTTCGTAAGTCCTCTAATACTATGCTATAATCAGCGTCCGTGAAGTAACAGCTAACGCAAAGTTTTAGATTATTACATTAGTACAGTGATCACACACTATACTAATTTATCCCACCCTACCTCCAGTATAATAAGTTTTCGTAAATTTCGGAATTTATTCTTATGTGCGTAAGAAAAGTTGATATTGAAATCTACAAACTTATTTAACTGGTTATAGTATATATGATTATGCACTTATTACAAAACAATTTTTAGCATTTTTTTAAAATTATTTCAAAATAGAAAAAAAGAATAGCAGTACAACGTATGTTATGTTGTCAAGAGCCACTATTCTAGTTTTCTGTTAATGAAATTATGCCCTAATTAGTTACAACTCTTGGTTGTGCTTTTAGAACAATTCTTTCTTGTTGAGCAATCTCTAGCAGCCTCAGTTCTGCTATTAGATGATTTAGCAGAAACTTTTCTTGTAGACTTGTTAGACTCTGTTGCCTTACTAGTTCTAGCCATAATTTCACCTCCTATTATTAGAGAGTAAGATAACCCTCTATATCTAGTGTGTATCAGAAATGGTCATTATATTCAACAAATCAATATTATCCAAGATATTTTCTTATATTATCTATTGCTGTTTTCTCTAATCTAGACACTTGTGCTTGTGATATGCCAATATCGTTGCTTACTTCTACTTGTGTACGGCCATGATAATATCTTAGGAGCAATATTTCTTTTTCCCTCTCGTTGAGTCTGGATAAAGAATCTTTTAATGCAATATTCTCTAGCCATTTGGAATCGCTATTATTATCATCGCTTAGTTGGTCAATAAGTTCTATAGTATCTTCACCATCGTCATATACAGATTCACATAGAGAAATTGGATCACTAATTGCCTCCATCGCAACAGCAACATCTTTGATGGGAACATCTAGATAAGTTGCAATATCTTGACTACTAGGCTCTCTAACCAACTCCTTGGATAGAGCTTCTCTTGCACGAAGGACCTTGTATGCCATATCCCTAATACTTCTACTTACCCTTATACTATTGTTGTCTCGCAAGTATCTCCTTATTTCTCCCAATATCATAGGCACTGCATAGGTTGAGAATTTGACATTAAGATTAACATCGAAGTTGTCTATTGCTTTCATTAATCCTACGCAACCTACCTGGAATACATCGTCTGGGTTGGTTATCCTGTTGCGAAATCTCTGTACAACAGATAGCACCAACCTCATATTGCATATCGCAAACTGATCTCGTGCTTCTTTGTCGCCATTTTTCGCTCTCATCATAAGTTCCATTTGTTCTGTTGCACTAAGTTGTGGCAAAGTGGTTGTATCCACACCTGTAATTTCTACTTTGTTACTCATATTCACACCCTTTTTAACCTATATAATAGGATTGGCAATTAGGTGTATCTTTATTACAAGGAATTGCAGATTGACAAAGTAAGTGTTATTTCGACAAAAAAAATAGCATAATGATATCAATCCATTATGCTATTAACAAACCCATTGTCTTCTCGCCAATCTTCCCTTACCTTAACGAATAACTCCAGCATTACTTTCTTGCCAAGTAATTTTTCTATCTCTTCTCTAGATTTGATGCCAATATTTTTGATCATCGAACCATTCTTGCCAATGATAATCTGTTTGTGGCTCTGCTTCTCACAGATTATATCTGCAGATATATTAACAAGATTACTCTTCTCTCGGAAAGAAATAATATCTATAGCCACTCCATGAGGAATCTCATCGTGAAGTAGCCATAACATCTTCTCTCGTATAAGTTCTGAGACGAGAAATTTAACAGATTTGTCAGTGTATACATCTTCATCGAAGAATGGCTCACCCTCTGGAATATAATTTTTAATCTTATCTAGCAAAATATCCAAATTTTTATTTTTAAGTGCAGAGATAGGAATAATATCCTTAATAAATTGCAAATCGTTAAAAGGAACAAGTTGTGGATATAGTTTGTCAAATGAAGAATCATCTATCTTGCTGATAACCAATATTGCGTTAGTATTGTAATTATCATACTTCTTGACAAAGTCTACATCTTCTTGTCTAATTCTTTTACTGCCATCAATTACAATTATAATCAAATCTACAGATTTCTTGGCTTCGCTAATATTTTTTGCCATGTATTCATCTAATTTGTTTTTCGAAGAATGGATTCCCGGTGTATCCACAAAAACTATTTGATAGTCTGGAATATTAAGAATTCCAAGGATTTTATTTCTTGTTGTTTGTGGTTTTGGCGAAACTATTGCAACCTTTTCACCCACTAGAGCATTAATTAGTGTACTCTTGCCCGCATTTGGTTTTCCTATTACAGTAACAAATCCTGATTTCATCTAATTTTCTTTCCTTTGTAAAATTTTATCTTCCATATCTCGCATTACTGCTTTATCGCTTGGATCTATGTGATCATATCCAATAAGATGAAGCAGACCATGTAGTGCAAGATATGACACCTCTCTTTTTCTGCCAGTTCTATATTCCTTGGCTTGCTTAAAACAAACTGGCAAGCACAAGTATATATCGCCAAGCATGATGTTTCCACTCTCCACATTAATATCGTGAGGAAAATTTTCCTTGAGTATACTTGTATTAGGAATAATTTTACCACCACCATCTAATGTTGGAAAACTAAGCACATCAGTTACTTTGTCAACACCACGGAACTCTTTATTAATTTTGCGAATATCCGATTGCGATACAAAAGCAATATTAACCTCTAGATCTCTGCAAGCAGGATCTATAATATCAATTGCATGGTTAAATGTATCTAATATATATTGTTTGTATTTGGTAGTAAATAATTTGTTATTGAAATTGATTATCATTTGTTCGCCCTTACTTATAAATAAATATCCCAGTTACACTCCAAATACACATTGACAATATATTTGTCAGCCAGCTCTATTATATCTAGAGTCTCATCTATTACTTGTTGTGAACTATTAGTCTTATTATACACGCTTTCAGTCAAGTCTGCAATAATTTTTTCTTTGATTGAATTAAAATCATTTTGAATAACTTTTGGTGTCGTCTCGAAATAAGTCGTAGACGTGTACACCAACGGAAGCAATGATGCACCTATACACTGTTGCTTAGTCTCTACTTCATAATAATTGAATGTATTATCACGACTTCTATTAATCACATTAAGATTGCCAAGAGAATAAGTATAAGACTTAATCTTGTTGCCAGTTCTCTCATAGATTGTCTCTTCTTTGTAGACAACAGCAGATGCAGAATGCCATATGGTAGCATGGATTTTTGCTCTTGGCTCTAATAGATGTAATACGCCATCTTCTACAATCTCTTCTGGATATATTATTATATCTCCTTTCTTGATAATTGAATTTTTCTCAAAGTTCGCTATACCAGAGTATATTTCATAATCCTTAATTATCATGTTGAAAGGTGCCGTATATGGCACTGCATTATCGTTGAGTTTTGATGATTTCTCCTTAACATTAACAACAAGTGTTGTTCCAAAAGATTTGGTACTAACTAGACTGATTCCATCAATTGTCGATAATAGATAATTATTAAGATCTTCTGGAACGAAGTGATTAATCTTCCAGCGACTTATACCATAACTATGTAGCGCATCTATAACAACAGTTGTCTCTATCGTCTCCAGTCCAACAACTTGGATATGTAGCGTAAACATATTAAGTACAATTATCATCGCTATAGATATTATAACACCAATTACAATTCCCACCCTAGAGACAAGCCTTCTTATTGACTCTATAACTCCATAATGTTCCTCTACTGCAATATCCAGTTTGCTTGCGTTGTCGTTAACCAACTTTAGATCTCTATCCCTTATGACCATGCTAATTGTATTGTATGTTGTTCTGCGAATATTAAATATTTCTACATCTTTATCCCTTAGCTCGTTGATGTATCTTTCTAGGTTAAGACCTTTGATAGTAATAGTAGTGTAATTATTTCTAGGCGTCCTCATATTTTTTTACCTCTTTGGCAAAATACACTCTAGCAATATCTCCAACTAGATAAATGTCTTGCTTGGTCAACTGCTTAATAGCAATATCCTTGCCGTCAACCACAAGTTCATCATCTACTACCTTGAGAACTACATGACTATCATTATATGTTAATATCTTCTTATAGTTATTAATCATTACTGCTCTATTAGATAGCATAGTAACGGCAACAACTCTATTAGCTTCTTCTAGTGGCAAATTAGCAACATCTGCTATTTCTTTCAGAAAATTAATCATATATCACCCATATGTTTTTGTAACTAATATATGATTTATCAATATGTTATAGCACTTTTTGATATAAAAAAGGCTTGGCTAAAAATATTTCAACCAAGCTTAGTCTTATTATATATTTAAATCTTTAGTTGCCTCATTGTATATTGGTGCAACAACTTCACCATTAAGTCTTTTAGAATTGGCCTTGATGATGTTGGCAATCTTGTCATGTGTGTCGGTCCATACGAAATATTTGTCAACATAAGCTTTTGCTTTGGCTACTGATTTGTCTAATTGTAATCTAATAACCTCTGACAGCATGGTAGCACAAGTATCTATTACTTTGTCGAAGTCAAATGACAATACATCATTATCGAATACAATTCCACCTTCTATAAGAAGTCTATTCGTAATCATAACACTACGCACTCTATGTGCTTGAGATAATTGTGGCTTTGCTTTCAG
>CAJOPQ010000074.1 GCA_905236445.1 uncultured Clostridia bacterium | reverse complement strand
TAGGAGTTATCCACAATTTCACAATTTTTGTTAGTTTAATTTTTTGAATTTTTATTCAATTTGCGAAAATTTTGCAAAATTTGACACAAAATTACAAAAAATTCATAAAGTTATCCACATATACACATCATTTCCACGAGTTATCCACAATGAATGTTCAATAAATGTTTGATAAATGAAAAATTTATACTAAATTTTTGTCAAAAAACATAGTTATCCACAAACTTATTAACATAAATTATGGACAAAGTTGACTTGACGAATTGCTGAATAAGAAATTTGTATCACTTGAATCTGTGTTAGTATCTTCAATAATAGGCACTGATTCAATTGGCTCATATACACCTTCTATAATTATACCAGCCTGAGGCTTGTATATCTCGTGTCTAAGCAGATTCTCTGATAGCATAATACCGTTTTGCCATACTTGAATATAAGAATTGACATCATAACCTTCTTTAGAGTAGGATAGGCGATAGGTTTCTCCTTTGAATAAGACTTTGTCTGTATATTCCCCCTTTGTATCTGGCACGATTTCATCTGGCAGGGCTTTTAACACCTCAACAGTTTCACTTCTTGTCTTGTAAGTTACATCTTGCCTCATAGAATAAATTTCGACAGACACTTTGTCGCTAGTAGAACTAGTTTTGATAAATATTGGATAGTCTAGATTGTTGGTGAAACGCATATCAGATAAGCCCTCGCTAACCATAGCATCAAGGGCAAGTGGGACATATCTAACAGGCAGAGTGTGTTTGTGTACTTCATCAATTCGAATTCCTCCCAGCACTAATGCATTGTATAGCGTTGTGCTGGCTTGACAAATGCCTCCACCTACACCATCGGTAAATCTGCCGTTGAGGATTATTGTAGCAATTTTGTATCCAGCATCTTGTGTATGAGGGCCAGTGACTTCATTGAAAGATATGCTTTCTCCTGGATTAATTTTCATTCCATTGAATTTGGATAGTGCTAATTTCACATTGTGTTTTCTAGAGCCAGTGCTATCGCTTACGTTTGTAGAAAAGCTAGAAATTAATGTTGTCAATTTTTCATTATCTTCCTTTGTAATTTCTGCGGGTGCATCTTCCAGTTCTAGATCAACAAGTATGGAATTTGTTTTTTGAAATTGTTCATTAATTTTGTCATAGAGTTTTGCTCTATCAACTTTTTTGCCAGATTGTTCCTCGGTTATTTCAAACATTTCTTTGCTATCTGGGTGAAAGGTTATTTCGGAGTTAATAGGTTCTATTTCTATTTCTTGACATATCTTATCAATCTTCTCAGTAAGTCCTTGAAAAATGTAGTTAAAAGAAACCATTGTGGAATTGCCATGCTCTACGAAATAATTTAATTCTTCCAATTCTGGATTCTTTGTTCCTTTTGCGATGTCTATAATCGTGTGCAAGTCATCGTTAATCGTATAGTCTTGATTATTAAGCGTGTAGATTTTGTCATCGTGTTTTAATATCAGAGAGAAATTTTCTGATTTTTGCTTAATATAATTGTCTAGTGCTGTGTATGCTTCTGCTTGAGTCATGCCAGATATGGTTAGTCCATTGATGTTTTTATTTTGACCAATGTTAACACTGTTGGTATTTTTCCAAAAACTAAGTTTGCTAAGAAGCAAAATTGTAAGTACAACAACTGCGATGATTAATATACTTAGTATAACAATAAAAAGTTTGCCACTTTTGTTTTCTTTCTTCTTCTTGCTCATAATCCACCTTTTAGTAAATATCTATATATCTAGTATGGATTGTGCCACATTAAAATATTCTATTATTAATTGAAAAAAAGACATAACAGTGTGTTTCTGTTATGCCTAAAAAATTATTTTGCAATAATGTTAACTAATCTATTCTTTACAACAATACATTTAACAACAGTCTTGCCATTCAATTGGGATTTAACATCTTCATTATTTAAGCAAATGTCTTCTATCGTTTTGTCGTCTGCAGTTGTAGGGACATTAAGTTTTGTAATAATTTTGTTGTTAATCTGCACAGCTATTTCAACTTCATCTACAACCAACTTAGTAGCATCGTATGTAGGATATGTTGTGTCGAACACTGTCTTGAACTTTTCATGTCCAACATATTGATTGAAGTATTCTTCTGCCAAGTGTGGCATGATAGGAGCAATTAATTTAATTAATGTAATAGCTGTATCTTTCAAGAACTTCTCATTCTTAACTTCAATAGAGTCATATTTGTACATTGCGTTAACAAGTTCCATAATTCTTGCAACAGCTGTGTTGAATCCAAATACCTCCATGTCCTCAGTTACACTTTTGATTGTGTTGTTAAGTATTTGATCAAGACGTTTTTCTTCTTTGTCGTAGATATCACTATTGCCATCTTTGTATTCCAATATTTTGTCTAGCAATCTGCATAGTCTATCTGCAAATTTCGCTGCAGCATTAATTCCATCGTTATTCCATGGACCACCGTCAAGATAATTAAATCCGAACATAAGATATAGTCTAAGAATATCACTGCCATAAGTGTCGACTAATTCATCTGGACTAACAGTGTTTCCTTTGGATTTGCTCATCTTCTGTCCATCTGCACCAAGAATTGTACCTTGATGAACAAGTGATTTGAAAGGTTCATCGAAATTAATATAGCCTTTGTCATGAAGGAACTTCGTTATAAATCTACTATATAGCAAATGTCCACAAGCGTGCTCCATTCCACCAACATATTTGTCTACTGGCAGAATTTGGTTAACTATATCAGAATCAAATGGTTTGTCAGTAAGTTTTGCACATGGATATCTTAGGAAATACCACGAAGAGCAGCAGAAAGTGTCTAGCGTATCTGGATCTCTTAGGGCAGGCTTGCCACATTTAGGACAAGTTGTGTGCATGTATTTGTCGTTGGCGGCAAGTGGGCTAGTGCCTTTTGGTGTCCAATCTACCTCATAAGGAAGTTCAACCGGAAGTTGATCCTCTGGAACTGGTACAGCACCACAATCTGGACAGTGGATAATAGGAATAGGACAACCCCAGTATCTCTGTCTAGAAACAGACCAGTCACGCAATCTGTAGTTAGTCTTTTTATTGCCTGCACCAAGCTTCTCTAATTTGTCTAGTATTTTTGTTATAGCCTCGGTGGTTTCCAGTCCATCAAATTCCCCACTGTTAATCAATATTCCATGTTCGCAATATGGTAGTTTGTCACCATCAGGATTCTTGATAACTTGTATGATATCCAAGTTGTACTTCTTTGCAAAATCATAATCTCGTGAATCATGTGCAGCTACACCCATTACCGCACCAGTACCATAAGAGCCAATAACGTAGTCGCCTATAAATATAGGAATCTTCTTATTTGTCAATGGATTAGTACAGTAACTTCCTGTAAATACACCAGTTTTCTCAGACAATGTGTTCTGTCTATCTATCTCACTTTTCTTAGATGCTTGTTGAAGATATTGTGCAACTTGTTCTTTTTGTTCGGCAGTTGTTAACTCTTCAACCATTGGGTGTTCAGGTGCAATAACAACAAATGATACACCACACAATGTATCTGCTCTAGATGTAAAGCATCTTAGAGTTTTGCCGTTATCTAGACCAAATGCGATTTCTCCACCTATTGATTTGTCAATCCAATTTCTTTGCGCAACTATTGTTTTGTTAGGCCAGTCTAGTTCTTTGTGCCCATCAAGTAATCTTTCTGCATAGTCTGTTATTTTAAAAAACCATTGAGTAAGTTTCTTATGTTCAACTTCTGAAGAACATCTTTCGCATTTACCATCAATAACTTGTTCATTAGCTAGTACAGTGTTGCAACTAGGACACCAATTGACAGGTGCGTATTTCTGATATGCAAGACCAGACTTGTATAATTCAAGAAACAACCATTGAGTCCATTTGTAGTAATCTGGCATACAAGTTTTGATCTCATAATCCCAATCAAAAGTTGCGTCCATATTCTTTAATTGTTGTTCCATTATGTTAATATTCTTGATTGTGCTATCTTTAGGATGAATACCTGTCTTGATGGCGTAGTTCTCTGCAGGCAAACCAAATGCGTCAAAGCCCATTGGTTGAAAAACTTCGTAGCCTTGCATTCTTTTAAATCTACCAAAACTATCTGAAAGTCCATAATTCCACCAGTGACCGAGGTGCAGTTTTGCCCCACTAGGATAGCTAAACATTTCTAATAGATAATATTTCTTGTTAATCCTATCCTTATTGAACTTGTATGTATTGTTTTCTTCCCAATACTTGTGCCACTTAGCTTCTATTGCTTTGTAATCCACTAGGTTTTCCTCCTTAATCTTGAAATATCAATAATTTTAGCACTTTTGTAAAGATTTAGCAATATTTGTTGGTATAGTTTTGTGAAATTATGTGAAAATTATTAAAAATATAATTGTAGAGGTAATGTATTTGAGAAACAGATTGCTTAATATTAGTTTGTTTGTTAGTTCTTTTGTTCCACTTTATTTGCTCGTTGCTATCAATATTATAATTGAAATAATTAATGACAACCTACATTTCAATATAACCAACACGACACTTCTTGCACTAATGATAATTCTTAGTATTGTGGGCATAGTTGGAGTGTATTATTTAATTAAGTATGAGGACAAAAAAACTAGGCAAATTAAAATATTGTCATGCAAGAATACAACTGATCAACACTTTCTAGGATATTTTTCACTTTTTGTACTCTTTGCTTTGACGTTTGATTTGTCTAAGGTAAGCATGAGTATAATCTTTGT
>CAJOPQ010000073.1 GCA_905236445.1 uncultured Clostridia bacterium | reverse complement strand
GCTGCCATAGTAAGAACTTTGAATGTAGAGCCGGGCTCGTACACATCAACAATACTAATATTTTTCATAGCATCAAGCAGGGCTGAAATATTATTTCTATCTGGATTATTAAGGTCAAAACTTGGCTTGTTACTCATTGCCAATATCTCACCTGTCTTAGCACTCATAACAATTCCCGTGGCATTTTTGGGCTTCTGTTCTATCATTAGAGTCTCTAACGCACTCTCTAGAGACTTCTGCACTCTACTGTCTAGAGTTAATTGTAAAGTTAACCCATCGATACTATCCGTGTATGTATATAATGTGTTGTCTATTTCTACACCCTTAACATCACTTGTTATGCTATATTTGCCATCAACTCCCACCAAATAGTCATCATAATACATCTCTAGACCAGATTGTCCAACATTATCTATATTAGTAAGGCCTATTACTTGAGAAGCCATATCACCAAAAGGATAATATCTTGTAGTATTCTCGCTAAAATAAACTCCAGCTAAATTATATGAACTAATCTTTTGGATAGTATTGCTATCTACTTGCTTACTTATTAAGACTTCACCTACTTTGCTAGTTGTTATCTTATTATATATTGTGTCATAATCATATCCTAGTTGTTCTGACAATACTATAGACACCTTCTCTGGATTGTCCAACATACTAGGTCTAACATATATATCGTATGATGAATAACTAACAGCAAGCTCTACACCATTTCTATCAAGAATAGTTCCTCTAGTGGCTTCTATTGGCAAGCTCCTAGACCATTGCGCATTTGCCAAACTATTAAGCCAACCACTTTTTATTAGTTGCAAATAAGCAAGTCTAACTAGAATCATGGCAAAAATAAAAGTTACTAGCACAAAAATACCTAGTAACTTCTTTTGTAATTGATTAGATGAATTATTCAATTTTGTTTTTATCCTCCAAATATTGAAGAAATAAAATTACATACAGAATCAAACCAATTAGTAGATCCAGTAAGAACTGTAACCTCAGATGCTTCTGGCAACTCTATATAAGTCATGTCTGCATTTGCTATTTCGCTATAACCCATAGACTGCAATTCGTTTTCTATATTGCTTACATCTTTTAGATTGGCGATATCGTTTCTTATCGACTCATATATAGTTGTCTCTGTAGTAATATTATTCTGTAATAAATCTATGCTGGAGGATACTTGATTTATTCTAAAAATATTGTAAATTGCCAAAAATAACAAAAGTGCTGTTATAGCAATCGATGTCGCAAGAAAAAGCTTTGTTCTGAAAGATATATTTTCATGTTCTATTGCATTCTTTTGTTGAATCGTAACAGATTTAAGTACATCTTCGTCTATCGTAATGCTATCAAAACTATCTGTCAATTCCTTTAATTTTGTATCGCTATAAGTATTGTCAAACTTTTCAACTTGCTCTGTCAATTCATCTTGCTCGTTATTTTGCTCTATTTGAGTAACTTCGCTATCTGTCTGATAAGTCTTAACAGATTGAAATGTTTCCATGAATACCCCCTCCTTAAGCTATATTTTCTCTGCAATTCTTAATTTTGCACACGTACTTCTACTATTTGCTTCTCGTTCCTTATCACTTGCAACAAGTGGTTTCTTTGTTATTATATTAATTTCTTTTTTGTGACCACATATACACACTGGTATTGATTTATCACATATGCAATCACTGCTTCTATTTTTAAATACAGTCTTAACTATTCTATCCTCTAGAGAATGAAATGTAATTATTGCAATTCTACCATTAGTATTTAATCTGTCAATCATGCTATTGATTGCACTATCCAGTCTCTCTAACTCGCTGTTAACCTCTATTCTAATTGCCTGAAACGTTTTAGTACTAGGATTAGAGCCATGCTTCTTAAATACTACTTTCTCTATAATATCGGCAAGTTGCTTTGTCGTCTTGATGTCAGACTTCTTTCTTGCATTTACTATTTCTCTTGCAATTTTTCTTGCAAAAGGTTCTTCGCCATACTTGAATAAAATCTCTGTTAATTCTTGCTCGCTATAAGCGTTAACAACATCATAGGCACTAAAAGTTGCATTCTGATCCATTCGCATATCAAGGGGTGCATCAAACCTATAAGAGAATCCTCTATCTGCAGTATCCAATTGATAACTACTAACTCCTAAATCAAGCAACACGCCATCAATCTTGGAAATGTTAAGATTATCAAGAATATCCACTATATTTTTGAAATCATCATTAATTAATATCAGATTAGGATTATCGGGAAATCGCTGTCGACCTACGCTAATTGCAGTTTGATCTTTATCTATTGCAATTAATTTGCCAGTAGTCAATTTCTCCAATATCTTAGATGAATGGCCACCACCACCAAATGTACCGTCTACATATATGCCATCTGGCTTGATATTAAGACCTTCTATGCATTCATTTAGCATTATAGGTGTGTGATTAAATATAATTTTTTCCAATGTTTTTCCACTCTATACACTATATTTGACAAGTTCGCCTACTACTTGATCAAATTCATTGGCAGAACTTAGGTATAAGTCCCACTTCTCTTTGCTCCATAATTCAAGTCTATGTCCCACACCTACAAAAACAATATCCTTGTTAATAGTCGCAAATTCTTTTAGATTAGATGGTAGCACAAATCTACCTTGTTTATCTTCCTCTACCTCATACGAAGAACTAAGCAATGCTCTAATTGGCTTCTGTGCTTCTATATCAAATGTTGGGATATTCTCTAGCTTACTCAAGAAATTATCTTCGAAATATTTCTTGTCAAAAATAAACAAAGAATTATTAGTCCCCTTAGTCAACACATAACTACCACTTAAGTCATTACGAAACTTGCTAGGGATTCTAACTCTGTTCTTTTCGTCTAATTGATAGTTATATTCACCAAAAAACATATACTCCTCTCCTTTCTAATCTCAAGCATAGTATACAACAAACTTTATCCACTTCCAACCATTTTTAACCACTTTTGTAATATAATAATTTTTTTTAATCTTATATACCCACTGCACAACAACAAAAAATGGCTATATTAAGCAATATAACCATCTTTTGTTAAATAATTCTTACTGGATTGTGCTTCAAATGATCACAAGAAGTTAAGAAATATTTTATTTTGTGCTTAGAATATTTCATTTTTTGTTTTTTAGACGCATTGTGTAAATGACCATAAACAATATGATTGGCACCATATTTTTCAAATAATTCCTGCATACTACTCTTTTGGAATCTTGAGTTGAAAGGTGGATAATGCGTCATTACAATTAACTCATCGCCATCACACCTAAGCTTAGTTGCGGCTTGCAAAGATAACTCCATTCTTATTACTTCTCTTTTGTAGAGTTTCTCATCTTCTTCATTTTTGAACTTGTTGTCTTCAGGTGCTATCCAACCACGACTACCACATATTACAACATTACCTATCTTAATGGCATCATTTTGAATCGCATAGAAATTTGGTGGAAGGATAGAGCGAAGTGCTGATACACTGTGCCACCAGTAGTCATGGTTGCCCTTTATTATTACTTTTATTCCCGGCAATTTACTTATGAAATCTAGATCTAACTTCGCATCTTGCAAATTCATTGCCCAAGATATATCCCCTGCAATTAAGACTATATCATCATCTTTGACTTTTCTTGTCCAGTTCTTAACTATTGTATCTACATAATCGTCCCAATCTTCTCCAAATATATCCATTGGTTTTGGACTATTGATACTTAAGTGCAAATCACTTATGGCGTATACTTTCACTTTGTCCCCTTATATTATTTTCACAATTTATAGGTATTGTAGCAAATAATTTTCAAAAAATCAACAATAAAAAAGAACGCTAATTAATTAACGTTCTTCTTCATCATATTAATTGCTACTATTAGGACAAATATTCTGTTGTGCTGGGAATAATGGTAGATCAAAGAATCCAGAACAATTGTCCTGAGCAAACTCTTGACAAGGTGGAATCTGAGCATAACCATAAGAAGGAACTAGAATATCCGCCTCTACAACAACTTTAATTATAACTGTTACACACAAATTAGTTGTTAGAGTGTCAGTTTCGTTAAATGTACCTCCAGCACATACTGCAGCACCAAAAGCCTCTATCTGATAAGGAATAAGTGATGGTTGTGGCACATATAGTACAACATCGTTCGGAATAGTTACTGTTGCAGTCCCTGTTCCTGTCACACCATTTGCATCTGTATATGTAACAATTATTGGCAGTGTAACATCTGCACTAACTCTTGCAAAACATGGTCTATCTTCAAACCTATCTACTACTACATTACTAGTAGTAACTCCATTTGGATCGCTTTGACAACTAACAAAAGTTAAAGGAAAAGCTGGATCTGCTGGCGTCAAATCTGTAAGCGTCAATGTCTCTCCAGTCAATTGAATTTGCTTCATACAAGCATCAAATACTTTTCTAGTCTGGATAACAGCTTTCTCACATAAGCCATTTAATGGATTTCCTACGATTGGTCCTGGAAAGTTACCCTGTCTATTTCCTGAATAAAATGACATAAAAAACTTTTTAACCTCCTTTCGTTATTGTAATTTATGCCATTAATTCAAAAAGTGTTACTTTTAGGCTGTAATTAATATCCATTTACTATATATTATCTAGTTATCTTAACTCTATGTATACATATATTTGATAATTTTTCTAATATGTGATTAAAATTCCCATATATTCTAAAGTATTTATTCTAGTCGTTTATTTGGATTTCGCAATATAAAAACACATTAAGCAGTAATTCTATACTTAATGTGTTTTTTGTGTATCATATATTATTCATCAAATCTCTTCCAGTAATAGTTGTAGTAGCCAGATTCACTTACTAGCCTTGTTGCATTTTGGCTAGGATCACTTACATTTATAATATCACTTACATTACTTGTAACTGCAGCATTGCTACCCTTCTTCCAGCCAGTTGTGTTAGCAAAGGTTATTGTACTAGACCTAAGTGCTGTACAATTCTGGAACGCAT
>CAJOPQ010000072.1 GCA_905236445.1 uncultured Clostridia bacterium | reverse complement strand
GTCATTTCCATTAGATTCATCTATCTGATAAGATTCGCTTGCTTCGTTATTTGGCACATCTTCATCATCTGGTCCGTAGTAATGATCTGGTTTCTCAAATTCGTAGTCATCATTTAGAAAGTCATAAGCCGATCGTTTGTTTAAAACTTTTTCCTCGTAATATTTCTTGCCAGCAGGCGTTAGTTCGTAATAGTGTCTCTTGCCACCTAAGTCGCTATCTGCCCAAGATGATGTTACATATCCTTTGGCCTCAAATCTAGATAGACTACTATATAGGCTAGGTTGTTTCAACACAACATCGCCATTGGTTTTGTCTTCTACTTCTTTTATAATCTCATAACCATACTTACTTCCTGAATACAGAGTCTCAAGTATGATATTATTTACAGAACCCCTCGAAGCATTTCTTCGTGATTTCTTTGCCATAATTTTCTCCGATAAATAATTTACTTTACAGTAGTATATAAGAATTTGACATAAATAGTCAAACGAAATACTATGCAAACTCCAAAAAAAAATGTATAATACTATGCAAGATATATTCAATTCATAGAAATTCATATAAATATAGTCATTTTTGGAGTGTAGGGGAGAGTGTTATGCAACCTGATCTAATAATTAGAACTAATAGAAGAAGTATGTCAATTACTATAAGCAAAGATGGCAGAGTGATAGTTCGTGCACCAAAGAAACTTGGCATAGACAGAATATTATCTTTTGTAAATGAGAAAGAACGTTGGATAAACAAACATCTTGAAACACTGAAGAAAACAACTTTGCTTAATAGCGATGTTAGAAATCACGAAGCGTATTTGCTCTTTGGTAAGAAGTTTCAACCACACAAGATTAATGGACTTAAGAAGATAGAATTAAGCACTACAGATATACTGTATCCAGCTAGTTGGGACGATGAAATATTAAATGCAAAGATAAATAAATTTTACAAACAAACTGCAGCAAAAGTGTTGGCTGATAGGTTAGAGTACTTTGCTCAATTAATGCAACTAGAATATAAGTCATTTAAGGTAAGGGATTATAAATCTAGGTGGGGGTGTTGTAGTAGACAGGCCGACATAATTCTTAATTACAGGGTAATAATGTTACCTCATAAATTAATAGACTACATCATCATACATGAGTTAAGTCATATATTGGAGTTTAATCATTCTAAAGAATTCTACCATATTGTTGCGTGCGTTATGCCAGATTATAAGACATATCAGAAGCAACTCAAAGACTATAGTTATTTACTACAAATGTAGGTACTATGCAAACTAAATTATTATATATAAGGCTTTGATAATGTAAATGTTATTAAAGCTTTTTTGTTCTTTTAAGTCTATACTTATATTATAATTTTTCTAGTAAATATCATAGCAGGGCATATATTGGCTATTTTGAGCCAAAATTGTATTATAATGTATAAAACAGCCATACATAAACAGAAAAAAACTTTTCGCAAAACAATACTTTTGCGAAAAGTTAGGGCTTTTTTCCTATATATCTTATTATATTAATTAATTTGTATTCAAAAATTGCCCCCGAGGCTTAATTTAGGCATTTTTTAATATTATGCAAAAGGTAATTGCATAGCAGTAATTATGCATAGTATTATGTTAATTATTATTTTGCGACAGACATATTTTCTTTGTAGAATTCTTCTATAATTCTCATTACATATCTACAATCAATTACTTCCAGATTGCTGTCTTTGGAAATGAATGCTTTGTCTTGCTCATCGATTGAGACATAGTCTTGAAATGAGAAATTTCTTGTATAGTTAATTATGTCACGCATAATAATTTGTTTGTCTTTCGATAGATAAATTGAATTAGGAACATTGTACAAAATTGTCTCTACAAGAAGAAATTTGATTTCTTTATTTTTGTTGTGATTCAAAATAATTTCTTTGAAATAATTAATCATTTCTTGGTAATGATTATTCGTTAGATAATTCTTGTATACGAAATTGTCTATGCATTGGTTAGGAAATAATGTGTAACCTGACTCCCCCCTATTTTTTGCATAGTACTTGAATCCATAATGGCCAGTATCTGTCTTATAAGATACTCCAATATATACTACAAAATCATAGAAGAATGTATTGTCTTGATTGGACTTGGATTCGTCAATATTTTCTTCAAGATCCATTTGTTCTACATATCTAATTCTAATGACATTACCTGTCAAGCTTAGAAGAGTATCGGTATTACATCTTGTTGCCAAACTATTTAAGACTTTGTTACTGAAATCGCCAATGGTTATATTAGGAAGAATAAAACTTTTGTTGTCTATATCAAAACCTTTAAGTTCAATATACAGGCGATTTTCATTTTTATTCTCAAAGTTGGTCTGTAGGGCATTTTCATCAAAATAGTAAGAATGGACATTTTCTTTCGAGGAGTATCCCCCACCTATTTGTTGAAAAACATCATCGATTGACTGAAGTACAAGATTCTTAAATCCCAATCTTGTATAATACAAATTATCTGTCGAAGAAATTGCTTTCTTTTTAACTTCTTTCTTTTTTGCCATAATTAAAAATTCTAAACCCTTTGCTTTACTTTTTTCTTAAAAAATATTATATTTAATGTATATATATTATATCATAAAATTTCATAAGTATAAAAACAAAATTAATGAGAGTGAAATTATGGAAAATTATTTTGTTGAAAGAGACTATAAGAATATTAACAAAATTAATGATTTGCTTCAAGACTTGCCACCCTTTTGTTTGGAATTTGTAAGAGGAATTGAGCAACGCACATCTGTATTAACACGACTTGGCTATGTATCGGACATACGATTATTCTTAGATTATCTAACTGCGAACACTGTAGAATTTCGTGGCAAAAATGTCAAAGATTTAACGATTGAAGATCTATCTAGAGTCACACAGACTCACATTGAGATGTTTCTATCTTATTTAAAGATTTATAAGCAAGATGGCAAATATGTTAAGAATGGAGAATGTTCAATCTCAAGGAAATTAAGTAGTATAAGAAGTATGCTTAAATATTTCTATAACAAAAACAGTATTCCAAGCAATGTTGCATCAAAAGTACAGACGCCTAAATTGCACGAAAAACCAATTACTAGACTTGAGGTTGATGAAGTAGTTAAGATATTAGACAGATCGGAAGATGGATACGATTTAAGCCGAATGCAACAAGGATTTCATAAGCACACCAAAGAAAGAGATTATGCAATATTATCTTTATTTCTTGGAACAGGAATACGTATTTCCGAATGTGTCGGTCTTAATGTAGAAGATATAGATTTCAGCCAAAATGCTTTCAATGTTACTAGAAAAGGTGGCAATAGGGTAACTCTATATTTCAATCAAGAAGTAGCTGATGCCCTACTTAATTATCTAGAAGTTAGGAATAATATTAAAGATTTGCCAGAAGATGAACATGCGCTTTTCTTAAGTCTTCAGAATAAGCGTATGAATGTAAGAACTATAGAGATAGTGGTCAAAAAATATGCTCAATTAATTAATCCTTTAAAACATATAACACCGCATAAACTTCGTAGTACTTTTGGCACTAACCTATATAGAGAAACAAATGATATATATGTTGTAGCATCAGTCCTTGGCCACAAAGATATCAATGTTACGAGAAAACATTATGCTGCAACATCTGATGAAATTAAGAGAGATGCCTTGACCAACAGTGTAAAATTGCGATAAAAAATATTTATAAAAATTTAGAACAAATGTTTGACATTCGAAATAATGTGTGGTATATTATATCTAGCAATATTTGAGATAAGGATGAAATATGAAACAGAACAAAGAAGAATTATTATTGAATTTTATTAAAGATTACATCAAGGAGAACAACTTCCCCCCTACTGTACGAGAGATGTGCCATGCAATCAAAGTAAGTAGTACTAGCACAATTTCTTATTATTTGGACAAATTAGAACAGAATAATTTGATTAAGAAGAATCCTAATAAGAACCGTGCTTTGGAAGTCGTTGACACATTAAGTAATGTAAGTCTTTCTAATATTAATCTTAATGATGGCATAATCGCAATTCCTGTATTGGGTAACATTGCTGCTGGTACACCAATTCTAGCAGTTGAGGAGTGTGAAGAATATTTCTATACCTCCCCTAATATGTTTCGTGGTGAAGGATTGTTTATGCTAAATATTCATGGCGACAGTATGATAAATGCAGGAATATATGATGGAGATCAAGTTGTCCTTAGACAGCAGTCCACTGCTAATAACGGTGAAATAGTTGCTGCAATGATAGACGGTTGTGCAACTCTAAAAAGATTCTACAAAGAAAATGGTCATTATAGACTACAGCCAGAGAATGATGCAATGAAACCAATCTATACAGACAATGTTCAAATATTAGGCAAATTGGTTGGATTAGTTAGAAAGTTCTAAATAACAACATATTTTTGAAGTTCAAAGTTAATCTTTGGACTTTTTTTTAATAAAAAAATAAATCCAAATAGTAACATAAGGATTTATTTTCTCTCTATTTATTATTTAGCGTAGTCAACACTTCTCGTTTCTCTAATTACATTGACTTTGATTTGACCAGGATATTCCATTTCTTTTTCAACTTTTCTTGCTATATCCTTAGCTAAGAACAATGATGCATCATCAGAAATTTCTTCAGGTTTTACTATAATTCTAATCTCACGACCTGCTTGAATTGCAAAACTTTTTTCAACTCCTTTGAAACTGTTAGCAATTTCTTCTAGTTGTTGCAATCTCTTGATATATGCTTCTAATGATTCTTTTCTTGCACCCGGTCTAGAACTACTAATTGCATCTGCAACTTGAACTAATATTGCTTCTAGTGATTCAAATTCTACTCCACCATGATGTGCTGCAATACAATGAATAACTTCTTTAGATTCCTTGTATTTTGTTGCGAGTTCTACACCAATAGAAATATGTGTTCCTTCAACTTCATGGTCTACGGCTTTACCTATATCGTGAAGCAATCCACCTCGTCTTGCAATTTTCTCATTAGCACCAACTTCGACTGCAAGCAATCCGGCCAGATATGATACTTCCAAACTGTGTTTTAGACAATTTTGACCATAACTTGTACGATATTTCAATCTACCAAGCAATTTCACTAACTCTGGATGAAGTCCATGAATACCGGCATCAAATACTGCAGCTTCGCCTTCTTCTTTGATAGTGTTTTCTATGTCTTTAGTTACTTTCTCGACTATTTCTTCAATTCTTGCTGGATGAATTCTTCCGTCAAGGATTAATTTTTCCAAAGACAATCTAGCAATCTCCCTTCTTACAGGATCAAAGCAACTTATAACAACTGCTTCTGGAGTGTCATCTATAATTAGATCAACTCCGGTAGCGTTCTCTAATGCTCTAATATTTCTTCCTTCCCTACCTATAATTCTTCCTTTGATTTCTTCATTAGGTAGATTAACAGAAGTAACAGTGACCTCGCTAGTATGGTCTACAGCAGTTTTTTGTATTGCTAGAGTTAGAATTTCTTTTGCCTTCTTATTAGCATCTTCTTTAGCATTTTCCTCAATATTTCTAACTATTATTGCAGCATCTTTCTTTGCTTCTTCTTCATACCTACTAATAAGTTCTTTCTTTGCTTCTTCTTTGCTAAGTTTTGAGATACGTTCTAATTCCACCGTCATTTTTGCTGTAATCTCATCTTGCTCAGCAATCTTTCTCGCAATACTGTCTTCTCTTACTTTCAAATCTTCTTTAATTTTCTCGATGTTTTCCATCTTTTTATCAAGAGCCTCTTCCTTAGTATCAAGGAAATCTTCTCTCTGAATTATTCGATTTTCAGCCTTTTGAACTTCCAATCTTCTTTCTTTTACTTCTTCGTCACATTCCGATTTTAATTTATGAACCTCTTCTTTGGCCTCCAAAACAATTTCTTTCTTCATATTATTAGCTTCGGCTTTGGCTTCTTTAATGATAGCCTCGGCTTGTGCTTTATTTTTACTAAAAGAATTTTTTGCCAAATACTTCATAACTAACATAGTTACAGGTATTACAACCACACAAGTAATTACAAGCGTAATTAACATTGTGCCTAAACTAAAAGCAGATAACGAAAATATTTTTGCAATATTTTGCATCAATTATCTCCTTTCAAAATTATAAAAATAACTTTTATTAAAATTTATAGTGATATACACTATAATCTAATTGTATAATTTGCTAAGAAAAAAGTCAAACAATTATCCATAATATCAATAATTGTTCGACTTTATTTTCTAATTATTTATTTCTAAAATTTCAATTGTCTTATATGCTTCTTCTACCAACAAATCTATATCAAGTTTGCTTTCTTCTTGTTCCACTTTGTCAAGCCTAGGCTTAATGATTGGATATTTTGGCAAGAAAACTGTACAACAGTCTTCATATGGCTGAATAGATGTTTCGAAAAAATTTGCTCTTTTGGATATAACAGTGATTTCTTCTTTGTCCATAGCAATACATGGTCTAAGGATAGGAATTTGATTTGCAACAATATTTGTTGATGTAATACTTTCTATCGTTTGGCTAGCAACTTGGCCAAGACTCTCACCTGTAATTATTGCTTTTAAGTTATTATCTTTGGCGACTTTCTCAGCTATTCTTATCATGATTCTACGCATTATGGTGATCATGTATTCAGGCTTACAATATTTATGTATTGCCTCTTGCACTTTTGTAAAAGAGCAAATATATAGTTTTATTTTGCCAGTATAGTCCGAAAGCAAATTAGCAAGAGTTATAACTTTCTCTTTTGCCATCTCGCTAGTGTATGGAATAGATTGGAAATGAAGGGCAGATATAGGCATGCCCCTCTTTGCCATCAAATATCCAGCAACAGGAGAATCAATTCCTCCAGAAAGAAGCAATAATCCGCTTCCACTAGTGCCTACGGGCATACCACCCACACCTGCGATTACCTTAAAGAATACAAAAGTTCTATTCTGTTCTCTAATATCTACATTAATATCAACATTGTAAGTATGCAAATCGACTATAGCACTAGGATTGTTATCTAGCACAATACCCCCCAGAATCTTAGAATATTCTGTAGAATTGATAGGGAAAGTCTTATCAGCACGTTTTACTGTTATTCTAAATTTCTCGTTTTCTGGAAGTTGAATCTTTGCAATATAACTTTCAATATTATCCCTACTTGTGTCAAAATATTTGGTTGGACTTATAGAATGTACCCCAAAAACATTTTTGACTAAGTTGATTATTCTATCTTCATTCTTCTCAAGGTAATCAGTTATCATTATTCTGCCACTAATTTTGGTTACTTTGCAGTCATAATCTTTAACCTGATTAATTATATTATTTAGCAAAGTTTTTTCGAAAAAACCTTTATTTTTACCTTTTAGAAATATTTCACTATATCTTACTAAAATTGCATTTTGTATCATTTATTTCACCTATTTGTATTTTCTTTATAGACACTAATTGCTCTAGATAGCTCTGCAATAAATGTGTCTATATCACTGATAGTTGTTGTATAGTTGAAACTAATTCTTAGAGCACCTTCGATATATTTATCTGCAATATTCATACTCGACAATACTCTGTTACCTTTCTTTTTGGAAGAACAGGCAGAACCGTTGCCTATTAGAATATCTTTATCCTCTAACATTCTAAGAATTGTTTCAGCTCTTAAATTAGCCACTGCAAATGAAATTATATAAGGAGAGCACATATCGTTGCTATTTAGACTAATATCGTATGGCAGGCTCAACAACTTATCTTTTGCATACCTATTGACTTTACTTATTTCTAGAAAATGATTATCAACATTGCTGACAGCATCAATAATTGCTTGTCGGAACGCAAATATTGCAGGTGTATTCTCTGTACCACTTCTCAGATTGTTTTCTTGTCCGCCTCCAAGTAGCATAGGCTTAATGTTAATACCTTTCTTAACAAATAACGCTCCTATTCCTTTTGGTCCATATATTTTATGAGAACTAATAGTATATAGATCAACGCCAAGATCTTCTATGTCTACACTAATTTTGCCAAGTGCTTGTACACCATCGCTATGGAAAACAATATTTTTATTGAAGTTTTTGGCTATATTGACAAGTTCCTTAATGGGGTTGATAGCACCTGTTTCATTATTAACATGCATAATGGATATGAAATTAACATCACTGGTTAATTTGCGTTTGTAATCTTCAATGTCGATTGTACCTTTGTCGGTAATATTGACAAATTCTATATTGTAACCGTTATCTTGCAAATGCTTAGCAACGTTGTATACAGATGGGTGTTCGCTTATACCAAACAACGCTTTTTTAGAGCCATTTTTCGCAAAAGATTGAATAACCATATTGTTGGATTCGGTTGCACCACTAGTAAATATTATATTATCAAACTTGTTGGCTCCAAGTACCTTCAAGATGTCTTGTTTTGCGTTTTGAATGTCTTGATGAATCTTGGCTCCTTTCATGTATAGAGCACTAGGATTAAAGTAATAGTCGCAAGAATATTCGTTGTATACCTTTAAGGCATTATCGGATATTTTCGTTGTGCTTGCATTATCCAAAAATAACATATTACTCTCCTATTTTTCCAAATAATTTATTTTTGCTGAATTCGGTTACCACTACCTTGTAGAATGAATTAATATCTAAGTTATCTGCCATAACTACAATACTTTTGCCACTATCGGTTGTGCAATTATACAATCTGTTAATTGCATCAAAAGAATTTACAATAACATTATAACTTTTGCCCACTGCTTCCATGTTCTTTTCTTTTGTAATCTTTTTAGATTGAGCAAGAAGTTTGTTAACTCTTTCTCGCTTAACTGCAATATCTATTTGATTGTCCATTTTGCTTGCCAACGTACCATCGCGTTTGGAGTACATAAAAGCAAACACTCCATCATATCTAACTTGGTTAATAATATTGTAAGTATCCTCAAAGTCTTGCTCGGTCTCACCCGGAAATCCTACAATAATATCTGTAGATATGTAGCAATCTGGAATATACTTCCTTATCATATCTATAAGCGACAAGTATTTTTCTCTAGTATAATTTCTATTCATAGATTTAAGAATCTTGTTGCTTCCAGATTGTATTGGAAGATGAATAACTTTGGCAATCTTTGGCTCATCAGCAATTACTCTTACGACATCTTCTGTAAGATCTTTAGGGTGACTTGTCATAAATTTGAGTCTAAAATCCCCTTCCAGATGAGCAATTTCTTTAAGCAAATTGGCAAAAGTAACATTCTTATCATCAATATCGTTGCCATAACTGTTAACGTTTTGACCTAACAAAGTTATGTATTTGTAACCGTCATTAATAGCATCTTTACATTCTTCTATTATATCTGCAAAGTTTCTACTTCTCTCCCTACCTCTTACATAAGGTACTATACAGTAAGTACAGAAATTATTGCAACCATAACTAATGTTGATCCAAGCATTATTATTAGAAGTTCTATATGTATCAATATGCTCGTCCAAATATCTCGCCTCTGGCCACACATCACATATATATTTTCTATTTGCTTTGAATTGAATTATGTATTTTTTAAATTCATTAAGATTGTGTGTGCCAAAAATTATATTAACGAAAGGGAATTTTGACTTTATTGTCTCAGGCCTGCCATTTACTTGTGTCATACAACCACAAATAGCAATAATAAGGTCGGGTTTTGCTTTTTTTAATTTTTTTAAAGCACCAATATGTGCATATATTTTTTGTTCTGCACCATCTCTAACGCAACAGGTATTGAATACTATAATATCGGCATTATCTTCACTGTCTGTTTCTGTATATCCTAATGATTGCATCATTCCGGCAAGTTTTTCACTCTCATGTATATTCATTTGGCAACCATATGTTTTTATTAAGTAATGTTCCATTAATTTTTCCTATTATATGTTTTTTGTTTTTGCGAGTATTATTATAACAGACTTTTCTTATATTTTCAACATTTTAGTACATAATAATTTTGTAAACAATTAATTAGAGGCTGGCATGAAAAAAATAATTAAAATTGCATTAATTACAATACTGCTTTTTGCTGTGGCAGGACTTCTTGGACTGCTTATTTTCCTTAATTCAATAGCAAGCACAGTTACTCTTGATGATTTGGATAAAAATAAGTTAGTTGCCAAATATTCTAACATCGATGTCTATGACAACGACAATAACATTATTTCCAAAGCAACTAGCATAGCAAAAATTGATGAATTACACGATTATACTAAGAATGCCTTTATAGCCATAGAAGATAAAGAGTTTTATAATCATAGCGGACTAAATTATAAACGTATTGTTGGTGCAATGATTAATAATATCAAAAGTGGCAGTTTTAGCGAAGGTGCTAGCACCATTAGTCAGCAGTTAGTCAAAAACACACAACTTTCAAGCGACAAAACGATTGAAAGAAAAATAAAAGAAATGTACATAACTCAAGAGTTAGAAAAAGAATATTCCAAAAATGAAATACTTGAAATGTATCTAAATAATATTTATTTTGGTGCGTCTGCATATGGAATAGAAAACGCAAGTCTAACATATTTCGGTAAAAGTGCTAAAGATCTAACTATTGCTCAGAGTGCCGTTTTGGCAGGATTGATCAAATCCCCGGGCACATATTCTCCTATTAACAATATTGATAAATGTATTGCTAGACGGAATATTGTTTTGAAAGAAATGCTTAAAGACGGCTATATAGATGATACACAGTTTAACGACGCCATATCAGAAGAAATTACATTGTATAGCAGTAACATATTAGACAATCAAGACAATTTATCAGCAAACTATGATTATATTCAAAAAGCTCTATTAGAAGCAAGTCAAATATTGAATATATCTATAGATGCAATTAGAGATAACGGTTATAAGATATATACATATATGGATCAAGAAATGCAAAATACTGTATATGACATAATCAATAGTGAGAAATATATAGTAAAAAATTCTAATGGCAAAGATTGTCAAGGTCTACTTGTAGTTATAGATAATAAGACAAATAATATTTGCGCATTTGCAAGCAATACAAATTATGACATGTCCAATCTTGTTAGACAACCAGGCTCTGCAATTAAACCAATAATGGTCTATGCTCCTGCTTTAGATTGTGGAATAATTAATCCTATGACAAAAATTTTAGATGAAGAAATTAATATAGATGGCTACAAACCTCACAACGTTGGAAATGTATATCATGGATATACGTCTATTAGAGATTCTGTAGCATATAGTCTTAATATCCCTGCTGTAAAAATTATGCAAGAACTTGGTGTAGACTATTGCAAAGATTATGCTAAGCAATTTAATATTAATTTCGAGGAAAGTGATAACGGTCTCGCTTTGGCACTAGGTGGATTTAGTCAAGGTGTGACACTGGATACTTTGACCAATGCTTATACCACTTTTGCTAATTTGGGTTACTTTGCTCCACAAACAACAATCAAAGAAATAAAAAATAAATATGGCATGACAATATATAAGGATTGTAGGATTAAATCAAAAATTATCAATGATGATACAGCGTATTTGACTACAAGTCTTCTTATAGATGGAGTAAAATATGGAACGAGCAAAAGATTGAATACATTAAAGGTAGACATAGCAGGCAAAACTGGCACAGTAGCAGTATCTGGCACAAACAAAAATAGTGATGCAATTAGCATTGCATACACTACTGATTATACAGTTGGAAGCTGGTTGGGTAACTATACATTTGAGAATGCCTGTAATCTAGATAGCAGTAATAATGGTGGAACTTATGCAACTAGTGCTGTAAGAGACACTTTCAGATATCTAAATTCAATCAAAGCACCTCAAACATTTGTTGTTCCAGATAGTGTTGTTAAATGTAAGATTAACAATATGCAATATATGCGAGACAATGTTGTTACGCTTGCTTCTAGCACAATCGATGAAAGATATATAATTGAGGATTATTTTAGTAAAAGATTTTTACCAAGCGATGACGGATTTGTAATTAAAGATTGCAATATCAATGTTGAATATCATGATAGCGAAAATATAGCGATTATCTCTTTGGATATATTGGATAGTTATGTGTACGAATTATATAGAGTAAAAGACGGCAAACAAGAACAATTAGAAATATTAAATGGTACAATTACTGATTCTAATCTAGAATATAACACCACATACACTTATTTCGTAAAATACAAATCCATTGAAGAAAAACAATATCATATTTCAAACAAAGTAAGTATTACAACGAAGAATAAGGCAAAGAATAATCAATTTGTCGTAAATGACTATAATTGGTTATTCAATTGACAAATTGTCCGACACAGTCGTTGCAGTTAAATTATTAATCTTATAATATTCTAATATCGCTTTTAAGGCCTCAGCTGTGTTTTTAGTGGGATGCATTAGGATCAAATCCCCTCCCATTACATTATTTGTTGCGCGTTTGTAAATAAGGCTTGTGTCGTGATCACGCCAATCTATTGTATCCTTAGACCACATAATAGTTGAATAGCCAAGATTAGTGGCCGCTTCTACTGTCGCATTGTTATATGCTCCACTAGGTGGTGCGAACAATCTCATAGAGTATCCAGTATATACTCTAACTAAATTGTTGCAAGTCAATATTTCTTCAACGTTTTGGTTATAACTTAATTTGTCATGATCGAGATGTAGATATCCATGATTGCCAATTTCATGTCCATGTTCAATTATTGATTGAAAAGTATTGAGATTTTTTTCAACCCACACTCCCCCAACAAAAAACGTTGTCTTAACTCCGTATTCATCCAGTGTTTGTAAGATATCATCTATATATTCAGTGCCAGAATAGACATTTAGCATTAATGTAACTTTGTTAGAATTCCTATTACCATTATATATAACATTATTGTTTGCATAATTTGCTACAAATGTGCTATTAAAAGATAATGTTACACTACTAAGTACGACTAACATAAGTACAATTATAATATTAGTAATTATAGTTTTGGTTTTGTTTTTCATACTATATTATATTGAAATTACAACTGAATATTACAAAAAAAACTATCAAGCATCAATTTGTTTTTGCTTGATAGTTTTTATATATTTAGTTTTCTTCGTTTGCAATCATTTGCTTGACATTGTCTATATCTTCTCTAAGCAATGAGATATGCTTATTGATTAGAGTGTAGTTTTTCTCAAGATCTGGAATTCTATTTTTATTCGATTCTAGAACTGTTTCACATGACTTAATGCTGTCTTTTAGTTCTTCGATTTGTGCCATTTCTTGTTTTAACTTCTCAGTTTTTTCCTCACTTATTTTAGTATTTTTAACACCATATAGACTAATTTTTTGCTTTGCTACAGACAATTCTTTCTTGTTTAATTTGTTTCTATCTCTGTCGTAAGCTTTTTTAATTCTTAATAATGGCAAATATTCTTTGCTAATCTTTTTGAATTCTTTCTCAGCTTCGGCTAGTTCTTCTTCTAACTTTTCCAACTTTAATTGATATTCACTCTTAGTTGCAATAGGTTTAGCAACTTTTTTCTTCTGTGTATCAATTGGTTCAACTTCAACAACTTCTGCTTCAACAACTTCATTTGTCTGATTACTATTTTGCTCCGCAATGGTAGTAGTAGTTTCTAATAATCGTCTAGTTAATCTCTTAGAATATTCTATAGTCGCATTGTTGTTAGTATTTGCGTATCTAATTGGACCATCGAAATTTTCAGCATCAGATTTGTTTTCACTGAGTTCTTGCAAACTTTTTGTAATTTTCCTTAATTTTTCGTTCTGATTCTTTAATTCTGCATTAGAAGATTCTAATCTTTTTAACTCTGTATTCTTTCGAACTTTTGCATTTTCCTTCTCAACTTGAGAAATATTTTGAATAATCTTAGTAAGTTTTGCAGTCATTTTATTTATGTTCTGATACTTGCTATTAGTATTATCTTGCTTTTCAACAACACTGTATTTGCTACTAAATTGTTCTAGTTCTTTTTCACTAGCTTTCAATTGCTTATTAAGATCTTTTAACTCATTGTTCTGATCTGAAGTGTTTTGTTTTAACTTCTTATATTCTTCAATCTCTAGTTCTTTGTTTTCAATTAATAATTTTAAATTTTCAATTTCACTATTAAGTTTTGTAATTAGAACAATTACCTGTTTTTCAAGTTCTTTGCTTAATTGCTTAATTTCTTTTTCTTTTTCTTCTATCTGAGTCTTGGCATTAGAAATTCTTTCTGCAACAGTATTTGTTTCATCATTTGATACATCAGACACCGCTGTATCAAGATCTTTTTTCAAATTTTCTATATCTGAGTTAATTTTTTCGATTTGCTTATTAGTTTCATCAATATTATTTTCTATTAACTCAATTTCTTTTCTTTCATCTTCTCTAATTCTGTTTTGGATCAAGACGATTTCTTTCTCTTTCTTGTCCCAATCTTTCTTCATTTCTTCTAATTCTATAATTTCGCTAGAATAATCTTTATCTTTGTCTTTTAGAGAATAGATTTCTTGCTCTTTGTTTTCAATTTTCTTAATAAATTCTTCTAATTCTTGAGTTAATTGGTCTATCTGTTTGTTGTTCTCTTCTTTTTGAACTTCTTGTGTTTTCTCTAATTGTTTTTGTTTTATTTGAAGTTCTTTCTTAAGATCTTCTAATTCTTTAACATATTCAGTTACATCATTATTTTCTTTCTTAAGTGCATCTATCTCTTCTTGTTTGGTAGCAATTTCTGCTTTTGAAATCTCTAATTCTCTTATTAATGAATCAATATATTGTTGATCTTCTTGTCTACGATTTTCTTTCAATTCATCAATTTGATCTTCTTTCTCTTTTAGGCTGTCTTTAAGAGTTTGTAATTCTTCAGCTTCATTAGTGAAATCCTCATTTTGTTTCTTCAATTGAGCAATTTCATTTTCTTTAGTCTTGATGTCCTTTTTGTAAGAATCAAGTGCATAATTCAATTCATCATACAATTTCTCATATTCAGCAATTTCTTGTTGCTGTTTTGCACTAAATTCTTTCTCTTTTTCTCTCCATTCCGTCTTTAATGCTTCTACTTCTGCAAGTTCTTTAGAGTAATCATTTTCTTTGTTGATTAATTCATTAATTTGCTCTTGTTTTTGTTTGATCTCTTCTTTAGACTTCTCTAGATCTGCAACAAGTGCTTCATTTTCCTCTTTTTGCTGTCTTTGCATCTCAAGCAATTCAGTCTCTCTAAGCCTCCACTCCCTCTTTAGATCATGGATATTTTCTTGATTGCTGTTTCTGTTGTAATTATTTCGCTTGTTTTTGTGATTTCTAGGATTTTTATTCTTTTCTTTGTATAATTCGTCTTTCAATTTAACAAGTTCTTTTCTTTCTTGCTCAAACATTTCTTTTGCAAGTTTTAATTCTTTCAATTGCTTGTCAATTGCATCATTATCGACGTCAACATTTTTCTTAGATTCTTTAACTGGAACATTCTTATTTTGTTCTTCTTCTTGTTGTTTCTTCAAAGCCTCAGCCTTTTCTTCTTCTTGTTTCCTCAATGCATCTGCTTCTTTTGCTTTCTTTTCGGCTACCTCTGCATTGTAGATCTTCAAAGATTCCTCAGTGACTTCATTCAAGATCTTATCATAATCTTCTTGAGTTGATTCAACGACTGGTGTTGCTTTTTCCTCAGGATTTTCCTTATTCTGAAGTGCTTTTTGCTCTTCGACAGCCTTGTCGAAATCTATCTCAGAATATTCTTCATTCTTTCTATCTTTGCCTTGTTTTCCTATAGTTGTACTTGCATTGTCTTCTGTAGTATGTACAATTACGTCTTTATAATCAGTTGTATTCTCAACTTTTCTTTCCTCTTTGCTCTTGTTAAAATATACACCTTCAGTTGCTGAAAATGCACTAAATATAGCATCTAATATTAGTGAAAGAATAAAAGCGCCAATCATAACGATAAGTGCCACACAGACAATTTCCAAAAGAACGTATAAAAAATCTGTCATATTTCTACCTCTATATTTTTTTCAGTCTATGCGTATTTTATCATCAATTACCTCACTTTGTCAATACTTATTTAAAAATAACAAGTCAATAATAACATTTTTTTTATTTAGACAAAATTGTAGTATACCTTTCGGGTATACTACAACACAAAATTCTATTAAATTTTATTTTTTGAATGAAAGGCAATACCTATAGTGCCC
>CAJOPQ010000071.1 GCA_905236445.1 uncultured Clostridia bacterium | reverse complement strand
TCACGCAACTGGTTAATAAATATTACGCAAGTCTTGCTCTTGTTGGCAATACCAGTAATCTTTCTTAGTGCTTGGCTCATTAGTCTTGCTTGTGTACCCATGAAGCTATCGCCCATTTCGCCATCAATTTCTGCCTTAGGAGTAAGTGCTGCGACAGAGTCAATAACAATAATGTCTACTGCTCCACTTCTGACAAGCGATTCGCATATATCTAGTGCCTGCTCACCAGTATCTGGTTGGCTGACATACAACTCATCAATATCCACACCCAAATTCTTAGCATATATAGGATCTAGTGCATGCTCTGCATCAATAAATGCAGCAGTTCCTCCCATCTTCTGTGCTTCTGCCAAAATATGCAATGCTACAGTAGTCTTACCAGACGACTCTGGACCATATATCTCTACAATTCTTCCTCTTGGCACACCACCTATTCCAAGTGCGCTGTCTAATGTAAGACAGCCAGTAGGAATAACCTCAACATTCTGATATGGCGTGTCTCCCAATTTCATAATTGAGCCTTTGCCAAATTGTTTCTCAATCTGTAGTAGTGTCGCTTCTAAAGCCTTCTTCTTTGTCTCGTCCATTTCTTTTATCCTTTTTTAACCTTTTATTCTGTTCTATCTTTTGTATATTGTATCACAAAATATCGAATATATCAAACATTTGTTCGCTATTTTGCCAAACTTTGATCAAAAATTAAAGAATTTTGCTTCAATTTCCTTATTATATAATAACATACATTTTTGAATATTGTATCATTAGTCAATTCTTTGTCACCATGATACACACTCTTATATATATGAATACCCTCTGTGTCACCTATTGCAACAAAGGACGCTGTGGCGCAGTCGGATTTATCATAATTAGCCATAGACACCACAACTATATCTGATTTGAAATCCGACAGTATGGCAGTGGCTATTTCGTAAATAGAGTCTACGCTATGTATTCCATTGACAGATAGCAAATTCTTATCTACACTAAGCCCATACGTGTCAGATATCTCATTTATGACCAAATGCGTCTCAATGCTATTTTTCGCAACAATATTATTACAATCTAATAATCTTGTATATATTTGACCGTTAGTAAGGCTCTCCACAAGGGCAATTTTTTTGCCAGTCATCTTAATCAAATCCATCGCAACTTGACATATATCTTCGTTGTCAGTGGAGTATATATTGTTTCTAAAAGTTTCACACACTTTGGCTACAAATTCATCTAACTCACTACCCTGCTTCCGTGCCTGATACCCAATTGTTAGTGTTGTGTCAAGGCCATTTGTCATAGACATAATAGATACACCAAGGCTATTATTCTCGAAATGTCTCAGATTCTTGCGCACCATATCTTCTCTTATACCAAACAACCTAAGATAGATGAAATCTGTCGGGGTGTTGTACAATCTATTAAATACAAGTGGAAGTTTGTTGTCAATTAGATCCAACACTTGCTCGTCGGTTGGAGGCAAGAAAATAATATGTTTTTTGTTAACATTCAGCATAAATCCCTGCACAAGACCTAGATCGCTAGCAAGGGCTTCTGTCCCATCAGGAATCAAACTTTCACTCTCGAACTCACCAGCAACACTACTGCCATTATATAGTCTTAGGTAACTCTCTATCGCAAAACTGCAAGCATTATTCTTGACAAGAAAAGTCTTGAAATTGGAGCATATTGCTTCTTTGATAGCCAAGTTAAGTCTATGGTCTTGGCTGAGTTTTACCATAATCAATTCTGTATCTGCAAAATCAATAAGATTGATTAAGTTTGCAGTAGAAAAAGGTATGGCATAACTTCCACTTAGCGTCATGCCATATTTTATTAGATTGGTATAAACCATATCTTGAATTTTGTTTGTTTTGCCGAAATCTGCATCAGCATCAATAAATATGTAGTCCATAGCCCCTTAAATAATTATTCTGTCTTGTTATCTTTAAGTACATCAGGATTCTTAGCTATATAAGTTATCTCAGATATAATCATCAAAGCAGATGTTATGCCGATTAAGACATAGAGAATAATGTTGAATACAGTTGCAACACTGCCTGTCATAAAAGCAAAGTATCTCAAATATGCAATAAGCAGACCAAAACTAAGTGTTATGTACAGAACAATCGCTTTGATTTTGCCCAGTTTGTCTGCAGCAATAATAATATTTTTCAACTGTCCCATTTGTCTAAAACCAGTAATAACATAGTCACGTTGTAGATTAATAAACATAAATATAACGCCAGCAATTGTTGGAATAACTGGATTGGTGCCAGTAATAAGCAACGTTATTGCTGTGGCAGCAAGAAGTTTGTCTGCCAATGGATCAAGGAACTTGCCCATATTAGTTACTTGATTGTTTTTTCTCGCCAAGTATCCATCTAGAAAATCTGTAAATATCCCAGCAATAAGGATTATTAGAGCAAATAGTTTACCTAAGTTGTAAGGTATAAAATCTGCCAAATAGAAAAATACCATAACTGGCATTAAAAGTATTCTTGTAAAAGTGATTTTGGTTGGTGTATTCATAATCTTTCTCCTTTGAAATCATAATCAATATAATCAACAATCTTGACATCGAGATAGTCGCCAATCTGTACACTATCATCAACATCTACTAATATCACGTTATCCGATTCCGGATTCTGATATTTGCTCCTTGTAGTTGCAACGCCATCTATTATCTCATCTACAACTACTGAATAAACTTTGCCAATCTGAGATTTGTTGTATTCTATTACATTAGCAAATTGAATCTCAGATATTTCTTTTAGTCTCTTTGTCTTGACAGCCTCGGATACTTGATTGTTGAAGTTGTATGCTCTAGTACCCTCTTCTCTACTATAAGCAAAGAATCCAACATATGTCAATTTGTAATCTTGTACAAACTGTTTTAATTCTCTAAACTTCGCAACATCTTCTCCCGGCAACCCCACAATAAATGTTGTCCTAAGTGCTATATCTGGTATTTCACTTCGCAGATGCTCTATTAGTGCAACAATCTTTTCCTTGCTGTTGTGTCTATTCATACTTTGCAATATATCATTGTTAATATGTTGTAGAGGAATATCAAGATATTTGCACACCTTTGGATTGTTCTTAATCTCTTGTATTAATTCTTCGGTTATTCTCTCTGGATAACAATATAATAATCTAATCCAGTTAAGACCTTCTATGTTGCTTAGTGCCCTTATAAGAGTAACAATATTGGTGCCGTCTTTGAAATCAACGCCATAGTTAGTGACATCTTGCGCAACAAGTATTAGTTCCTTTGCACCCATAGCAACCAATGCTCTTGCTTCTTGCACTATATCATCTAATTTGACACTTGCATATCTTCCTCTAATATAAGGGATTTTGCAATAAGAACAGAAGTTGTCACAGCCATCTGCTATTTTAAGATAAGCATAATGAGATGGCGTAGTTATCGACCTAAGCAAAGGATTGTATCTATTGGTAACTTCAGCCTTGTCATTATATAACTCGTATATTATATTTACTATATTATCATTATCTTTTACCCTAACAAATTTAGAAACTTCTGGCAAAGCCTCCTGCAAATCTGTGTAGTGCATCTCATTGATACAGCCAGTTACAATTATCTTCTCCAAAGCTTTGATACCAGCATGGCTTGTATTAAGAATTGCATTGATTGTCTCAACCCTAGCAGGCTCAATAAATGAACAACTATTAATAATTACAACATTTGCCTGCGAGATATCGCTTGTAACATCAAAGCCAGCTTGTCTAATATTAGCTATCATTTTCTCTAGATCTACTCTATTTTTGTCGCAACCTAGACTAATAAAGCCAATCTTTTTGTCTATAGTTCTCATTCGAAATCTTCTCCAAATACTTCTTCAAATTCTTGTTGCGTCATGAATATAACTCTATTATTCTTGTCGTCTTTCTTGGAGATATATCCTAATGCTTCCATATCATCTACAATCTTGGCAGCTCTAGGATATCCAATTCTAAGATACCTTTGAACTTTGGTTGTAGATATGCCACCAGACTTGATAGCAAATCTGCACACATCTTTCATTAGTGGATCTTGCATATTTGCATTGCCACCCACAGACACACCATTGCCACCCATTCCATCGTTCGTGTCTTGGTTGCGATTGAACATCTGATCTTCTATCTCTTCATCAAAGATACAGTCGTTATTTGCCTTAATAAACTCTACTACCCTCTCTACTTCGGAATTTTTCAAGAACGCACCTTGAATTCTATGAGGCTTGTTGGATCCTACTGGAGAATACAACATATCACCAAAGCCAAGAAGGCTCTCTGCTCCACCTTGACCAAGGATAGTCATACTATCGTTAAATGATGACACTGCAAATGCAATACGAGATGGAAGATTACTCTTAACAAGTCCTGTAATAACATCGACACTTGGCCTTTGAGTTGCTAGTACCAAGTGAATACCTACAGCTCTAGATAATTGTGCAATACGCACAATCTTAGATTCCATTTCTTTTCTAGTTTGCATCATAAGCTCATTCAACTCATCTACAACAACTACAATTGTTGGCATCTTTTCCCACTGGCCAGACTTGACATTTGCACTAGAATTGTATTCGTCTATATTTCTAATTCCTGCCTTAAGAGACTCGAAATAGTTAATTCTACGATTCATCTCATCAATTAACCAGTCAAAAGCATTCATTGCCTTTTCCTTATCTGTAATTACATTAGGAATTAGTAAATGAGGAAGTCCATTGTATAGCGAGAATTCCAATCTCTTTGGATCAATAAGAATAAGCCTTAAATCCTCTGGACCACTCTTGTATAGCAAACTAACAAGCATAGAGTTAAGGCAGACAGATTTACCACTACCAGTTGTTCCTGCAACTAATAAGTGTGGCATTTTCTCAATATTGCCCACAATTGGACTATTGGATATATCTTTACCCAGTCCATACGCTGTCTTGTACTTAGAATTCTGGAAATCGTATGATTCTATAATATCCCTTAGACCTACAGTTTCTTTGTTGTCATTAGGAATCTCTACACCAAAAGCGTTCTTGCCCGGAATAGGAATCTCTGTCCTAATAGCACCTTTGCACGCTAACGCCATCTGCATATCTGGAACAAGGTTATCTATCTTCTTAACAGATATACCGGTAGGCATGGTTAACTCAAATCTTGTAAAAGATGGGCCTTTTGCCACAGAGCACACCTTGGCAGGAATCTTAAATGAATTAAGTGTTTCTTCTAGTCGCCTTGCCTTTTCTTCGTTATTTTCTTCCAATGTTGTATCGTTGACATAAGTCTCCAACAAATCAATTGGTGGCTTAACATATGGTCTTCTCTTGACATTCGTCTTTTCTGCCATAGGTTTAATCTTGTTAATCTCATTGACGTTGACAACATTGCTTGTGTATGCTTTTGCTTCTACCCTGTTGGTATTCTCATTCATATTATACACTTTACTTGCCTTTGCTATCTGAGAAGACGCTGTATCGAACTTATTAAGTCTATCAATATATTCCGTCTTGTTCTTCTCATAAGACTTCAATGTCAAATTAGAGTCATAGATATCTTTATCTTCACCTACAGTCGACACTGTATATTTGTGATCGACAGAGCGATTATCCACTTTGGTATTGTATCTATTGTTATTTTGATTGCGATTGTTCGATCTATTAGATTTGTCATTAGTCGAATAATTATCGCCAAACAATCTTTCTTTCGCATCAGACCTTTTTGTTGTATAACTAGACTCATAACCCATAATGTCTTCTAGATACGCCTTATCTTTCTGCCTTTTTTCATATTTTGCTAAGTCCTCCTCTCTCTTTTTGTCACTATGAGAGGTATTGGCAAAATATGAGTTGCTTAATATCTGGCTACCAACATCGTCATTGTCTTCATCTACATCGTAATTTTCTTCATGCACAACCATTTGTGGCTTAACACTTGGAGAATACTCCACATCTTCATCTTGCTCGAACAGATCTTCATCTTCTTCGTCCACACCATTATTATCACGGTCTAAGCCAAGTATTCGCATAGCATTAGACTTGTCTGTATTTTGCTCAGCATCGTCTTCGTCAACTTCTTCATCGTCCTTGATAAATAAATCATCATCAAAAGAGTGATTATTGCTCATTACAACGTTTGAATCCGTGGTCTCGTCTTGATCTTGATTATCGTCAGCTTCTTTTTGCTGATTTGTAACAACAGTAGTCTGAGTATCTTCAATATATACACGCGTCTGTTTTCTTCTATACAAGCTATCAACAAAAAGTGACAAAAACAACAGTAGCAGAATAGCAAACACAACGCTTGCACCAGCCGTAAATACAACGTTATATATTGGATACACAATTAGACTATATACAAATCCTCCTGCAGTAAATCCTTTGGAACATGTGTATGTGTCGGCAAGATACTCGACATATCCGCCATTAATAATGCTCTCTGAAGTGATTAAATGTGCAATTGCAAATAAACTAGCAACTGCTAAGATTAAATACACAATTTCTCGCTTGACTAACTTTACTTTGACTCGCCTTATCTTCATAATGCCTAGCGCTATCATAAATATGCACAGTGGATAGACAGCAAGTCCAAAAGCGCCCAGCAGGAACGAATTAACAAATCCAAGCAATCCAAACAACAAATTGGCTAGAATAATAGAAAAGATTACTACTAGCACAATGCCCAGTTTCGATTGATGCTTTTTACTTTTTGACACAACAGAACTTTTCTTACTTGGGTAAATTGGCATAAGTTTTTCCTCGTTGAAATTAATTTTGTAATATTTTCTTGTTGTCAACGGCTAACCAACATTTTATCGAAATATATGGCAAGCCACAACTATAGATAAGATTATATAATTATACACGATAAGTATAACATATAATTTATTTTTGCCAAAAAAATTTACCCATAATATTGAAAAATTTAGTTAATTTGCCATTTTTAACATTTCTTTTCTAATCTGAGAAACTATCCTTTTTTCTAACCTACTTATATAGCTTTGACTTATGCCAAGATCATCAGCAACCTCTTTTTGCGTCTTTTCCTCTCCACCAAGTAGACCAAATCTAAGAATCATTATTTCTTTCTCTCTACTATTTAATCTATCCAACACTTGCCACAGCACTTGTTTCTCTGTCATTTTTTCGACCTCGAAATGTGGAGACGCCTCGTCACTTTCCACCAAATCTAACACAGCCAAGACATTGCCTTCTGCATCAACATTGATTGGATCATCTATACTTACCTCACGCTTTTGTCTAGCAGTCTTTCTTAGATACATCAAGATTTCATTCTCTATACATTTAGAAGCATAGGTTGCAATCTTAATGTTCTTGTCACCCTTAAAAGAATTAATTGCTTTAATCAGGCCAATGCTTCCAATTGAGATTATGTCTTCCATTTCCAAATCATTATTTTCAAACTTTTTGGCTATGTATATAACTAGCCTTATATTTCGTTCTATCAGCATTTGCTTAGCAACCTCATCACCTTGCATAAGACGATCCACTAGCACACGCTCTTCTTCTTCAGTCAAAGCAACTGGCAACGAATCTCCGTTGCTAAAATAATGAAGAATACACTTCGTATCTTCCAGTGTAATTTTTTGTTGCAACTTAAATATTTTTTTTAC
>CAJOPQ010000070.1 GCA_905236445.1 uncultured Clostridia bacterium | reverse complement strand
ATACAAGAGCTTGCTCCTTTAGAATTTAGGAAACAAACTCTTGCATCTGTCGTTTTTTAATTCTGGTCCGTTTTAACCCTACGGGTTCAATTAATTGTCGTTATTTTTTATATATTCATGAACATTTGACCAGATGTCGTATCTAAGAATTTTGTCATAGTTTCTTCTGTCATAGTTTCTTCAGTAAAATCGCTCAAATTATTATGATTGCCACTCATTTGCATAACCAAGTCAAACATTGTTGTTTCTCTTTCATTATCTTCTTTGTCAGCAATGTTTATAACAGGAACACTCTCTATAATATCCTTGATATCGTCGTCCCACATTTCATAGCAATCCAATTTGTTAAATAGAGCCATACGAGCAAAACAATCTAGCCCAATAAAACCTTTCCTGAACTTTGTTTTCCATTCGAATTTATTTTGACAGGTTGGAACAATCTTTTGTCCAGTTATAACATCTTCAATATCATTATGAAGGATTAGTTCAGGATCACTTTTTTTCATTGTTCTAAGTCGGTTAATTTCTTCTTTTAATTTCTTAGATACATCATTTATAAAAATATCGAATTGTTGCCTATATATAATTTGTTTAATTGATGACCAACTGTTCCATTCTTCCATGCCATTTTGTAAAGAGTTGTTTAAGCCATTTATAAATGATTTTTCTAAGGAAAGTCTTTGTCTTTTATAATTTTCTAGTTGTTCGCTATCCATTTTTCCTCCATTTTCCATCATTCCAATTAAATTATATAAAAAATATCTTCACAAGTCAAAGCATTTACGAAATTTGAGACCTGTTTTTTGAAATTTTATAAACTTAGTAAAAAGTTGTTAAATAGTATTTACATTTTAAAATTTTTATGATATACTCGTGTCGTAATAAAAATAAAAAAGGAGATGGCATATGGCAATCTTAGATGTTGTTGAGGCTAATGCAAGATTTTTTAATTTATTACTTTCTCGTTGTCCAGTAAATAGTACGGATAGTGAGAATGGAACAGTTTATTTTGATGTCGATGGTAGACTTGTTATGTTCAATTTAACTAACAAATCTAACACAGCAAGACAACTTATGAGTCATGTTCTAGAGAAATTTGGAGTTATGGATATGCCAGAAAGCAACGAAGTGTTGACTGGAAATCTTGATGCATTGAATAACGAGAATTTTGATGGATTTGCTGCAGATGTAGTAAGTTTCGCCATGAATCAATACAAAGAAGCTGATTCCCAAGCAATAGTAGCAGAGGCTACAGTTGAATAATGGAAAATCAAAGTTGAGCAGAATTTTATGCTCAACTTTTTTTTATTTTCTTAATAGTTAAAAGTATTATTTTATAAAATTTCCAAATAATTAATCAAAATAATGTGTTTATTGGCTTTGTCAAAAAAATTATTTGTGATACAATATACTTGATTTTATGATTACTTAATGGAGAAATTATGAAAAAATATGTTTACCCAGCAGTAGTATATTATGATGAAGATGCATTAGTTTATGTTGTTTGCATCGAAGATTTAGGCATTATTGTCGAGGGCGATACAGTGGAAGAAGCTCATAAGAGAGCTGGTAAATTTATGGATAGATATTTGCAGACTGCACTAAAAGAAGATATGGAGATTCCAGATGCAACCGAGTTTGATACTGTTGTTACAAAACATCCAAAAGAGATGGTTGTTTTGGTGGAAAGTACTTTTGACAATAAGAACAGACCAATCAATGAATAATAGCAAGGCTTCAAATATTTTGAAGTCTTTTTTTAGTCTAAATTAGAAAATTAAAGTAATAAAAATCGCCAAAAACCATTGACAAATATGTACCTATTTTGATACAATCCTAATTGTATTATAATGTGCCGAGATAAGTGCATAATTTTTCTTTGTGTGCTTAAGCAAATTATTAATCGGTTAGCAGGGGTTGTCAACAATGGTGTGAGGCGTTGAGCTCTTGCTAGTTCCTAGCTTGCTGGATTATGATATATGTTATTTATAACAGGTGCTATCGCAAGCAAAAATTAAGTCATTATCTGCATCATGTGCAGGTCTCTAGAAGTTAGGGTTTCTGATAGAGATGGCAATTACTTACAAAGAAATATTTAGGAGGACACAATGCCTACAATTAACCAATTAGTAAAACAAGGCAGAAAGAAGTTGGAAGTAAAATCTACTGTTCCTATTCTAGACCAAAATCCTCAAAAGAGAGGAGTATGTTTATCAGTAACAACTACTTCTCCTAAGAAGCCAAACTCTGCATTGCGTAAGATCGCAAGAGTTAGACTATCTAATGGTCAAGAAGGTACTGTTTACATCCCAGGTGAGGGACACAACCTACAAGAGCACAGTGTTGTTCTTATTCGTGGTGGAAGAGTTCGTGACTTACCAGGTGTAAGATACCATATCATTAGAGGTACACTTGATACAGCAGGTGTTGGTAAGAGGAAACAAGCTAGATCAAAATATGGCGCTAAAAGAGCTAAGTAATTTTTGATCAACAGTATTCAATAAAAAGATTAATAAGAAATAAATTAGTAAATAATTTATAAAAGGAGAAATTATGCCAAGAAGAGCAGGCGTACCAAAGAGAGATGTATTGCCAGATCCTAAGTATAATAATAAGGTTATAACTAAGCTTACTAACCAAATTATGCAAGATGGAAAGAAAGCAATCGCTCAAGGAATAGTGTACGGAGCATTTGATATTATTAATGAAAAACTTGGAGTAGAGCCTGATGTTTATTTCATGGAAGCATTAGATAACTTGAAGCCACTTCTAGAGACTAAGTCTAGAAGAGTTGGTGGTTCTAACTATCAAGTTCCTCTAGAAGTAACACCTGCAAGACAACAAACTCTTGCAATTCGTTGGTTAGTTACTTACGCTCAAAAGAGAAGCGAAAGAGGTATGGATGAGAAGTTGGCGGCAGAAATAATTGACGCACACAATAGCACAGGTGGTGCTTATAAGAAGAAAGATGATGTACATAAGATGGCTGAAAGTAACAAAGCATTTGCACATTATCGTTGGTAATATATTATAGGAGAAAATTATGCCAAGACAAATTTCAATAGATAAATATAGAAATGTGGGTATTATGGCCCATATCGATGCTGGTAAAACAACAACTACTGAGAGAATTTTGTTCTACACTGGTCGTACTCACAAGATTGGTGAGGTGCACGAGGGTGCAGCAACAATGGACTGGATGGCACAAGAGCAAGAAAGAGGTATAACAATCACTTCTGCTGCAACTACATGTTTCTGGAAAGAACATCAGATTAACATAATTGATACTCCGGGACACGTTGACTTTACTGCAGAGGTTGAGAGATCTTTGAAAGTTCTAGACGGAGCTGTTGCTGTATTCTGTGCAAGAGGTGGAGTTCAACCACAATCTGAGAAAGTTTGGCGACAAGCAGACAAGTACAGAGTTCCAAGAATTGCATTTGTCAACAAGATGGATAGAGATGACGCTAATTTCTTGCGTGTTGTGGAGCAAATGAAGCAAAGACTTGGTGCTAATCCACTTCCTATGCAGTTGCCTATTGGTCAAGCATCAGAATTTAAAGGTCTTGTAGATCTAATAACAATGAAAGCAGAGATCTACAAAGACGATCTAGGTAAAGAAATTGAAGAAACAGAAGTTCCTGCTGATATGAAGGCAGAAGCAGAAAGCATGAGAGAGAAGATTGTCGAAGCTGCTGCTAGTCAAGATGACGAACTTATGGAGAAATACTTCGAAGGTCAAGAATTGACTGTTGAAGAAATTAAAAGAGGTATCAGAAAAGGTACTATTAACATGTCATTTAGTCCTGTATTCTGTGGATCTGCGTTCAAGAACAAAGGTGTACAGATGCTTCTAGATGCAATAGTTGATTATATGCCAGCGCCTACAGATATTGCAGCTATTCAAGGTACTAAGCCTAATAGCGAAGAAGTTATAGAGAGACATAGTTCTGACAAGGAACCATTTGCTGGTCTTGCATTTAAGATTATGACAGATCCTTTTGTAGGTAGATTAACATTCTTCCGTGTATATTCTGGAACAATCTCTGCAGGAACATATGTATACAACTCTTGTAAAGGTAAGAAAGAGAGAATAGGAAGACTTATTAGAATGCATGCTAACAATAGACAAGAGATAGAAGAGGCTTATGCTGGCGATATCGTTGCTATTGTTGGACTTAAAGACACAACCACTGGCGAAACTCTTTGCGATGAGAATAATCCAGTTATTCTAGAGAGCATGGACTTCCCAGATCCAGTTATTAGAGTTGCAATCGAACCTAAGACTAAGGCTAGCCAAGAGAAAATGATTTTGGCATTGATCAAGCTTGCCGAAGAAGATCCTACATTTAAGACATACACTGATCAAGAAACTGGTCAGACAATCATTGCAGGTATGGGTGAGTTGCACTTGGAAATTATCGTAGATAGATTACTAAGAGAATTCAAAGTAGAAGCCAATGTTGGTGCTCCTCAAGTTGCATTCAAAGAAACAATTAGAAAGGCTGTTGAAGTTGAAGGAAAATACATCAAGCAATCTGGTGGTCATGGTCAATACGGTCACTGCTGGGTTAAGTTGGAACCACTTCAACCGGGCGAAGGATATAAGTTCGAGAATAAAGTTGTTGGTGGTGTTATTCCTAAAGAATACATTCCAGCAATTGATGCAGGTATACAAGAAGCTAAGCAGAATGGTGTACTTGCAGGATATGAGACGGTAGACTTCAAGGCTACTGTATTCGATGGTTCTTATCACGATGTCGACTCTAGTGAGATGGCGTTCAAGGTTGCCGGATCACTTGCATTCAAAGAAGGTTGTAAGAAAGCAGATCCTGTTTTGCTAGAACCAATAATGAAGGTAGAGGTCGAGATGCCAGACGAATACCTTGGCGATGTTATGGGCAATATTAACAGACGTCGTGGTGTATTGAATGGTACAGAGATGAGAAGTGGTCAGCAAGTTATTCATGCTGATATTCCACTATCAGAGATGTTTGGTTACGCTACTGACTTGCGTGGTTTGACACAAGGAAGAGGTAATTTTAACATGGAATTCTCTCATTATGCAGAGGTTCCAAAGAATGTTGCTGAAAAAGTTATTGGCAATAAAAAAAGTAATGCTTAATTTTGCTTTACTTTTTCCTAAATATATGTAAAAATATCTAGGAGATTTTAGAAAGAGATTTCTAAACAAAAAATTATATAATTTTTAAAGGAGAATTTTTCAAAAATGGCAAAAGCTAAATATGAAAGAACTAAACCACACGTTAACGTTGGTACAATTGGTCACGTTGACCATGGTAAAACTACTTTAACAGCTGCTATCACTATGACACTTGCTGCTAAAGGCCATGCACTAGCAATGGATTATGGTGCAATCGATAAGGCACCAGAGGAAAGACAAAGAGGTATTACTATCAATACTGCTCACGTTGAGTACGAGACAGACAAAAGACACTATGCACACGTTGACTGCCCAGGACACGCTGACTATGTTAAGAACATGATCACTGGTGCTGCTCAGATGGACGGTGCTGTACTAGTTGTTGCTGCAACTGATGGTCCAATGCCTCAGACAAGAGAGCATATCCTTCTTGCTCGTCAAGTTGGTGTTCCATACATCGTTGTATTTATGAACAAGACTGATCAGGTTAATGATCCTGAGTTACTAGAACTTGTTGAAATGGAAATCAGAGATCTTCTTACAGAATATGGATTCCCAGGCGACAAGACTCCAATCATCAAGGGTTCTGCTCTTAAGGCTCTTGAAGCTGCTAAAGACGGCAACGTTGATAGCGACGATTGCAAATGTATTTTCGAACTTATGGATGCTCTTGATACTTATATTCCAGAGCCAGAGAGAGATACAGATAAGCCATTCCTTCTTCCAGTTGAGGATGTATTCACAATCACTGGTCGTGGAACAGTTGCTACTGGTAGAGTAGAGAGAGGTAGTGTTAAAGTTGGCGATACTGTAGAAATCGTAGGTATGAATTCAAAACTTACTACAGTTATTACTGGTGTAGAGATGTTCAGAAAGATGCTTGACCAAGCAGTTGCTGGTGATAACGTTGGTCTACTTCTTCGTGGTATCCAAAGAACAGAAATCGAGAGAGGTCAAGTTCTTTGCAAACCAGGTACAATCCAACCTCATACTGAATTTACAGCAGAGGTTTACGTATTGAAGAAAGAAGAGGGTGGTCGTCATACTCCATTCTTCAATGGTTACAGACCACAATTCTACTTCAGAACTACTGATGTTACTGGTTCTATCGAGCTTCCACAAGGTGTTGAAATGGTAATGCCTGGTGATAACGTTAGAATGACTATTAAGTTGATCACTCCTATTGCTATTGAGCAAGGTTTGAGATTCGCTATCCGTGAGGGTGGTAGAACAGTTGGTTCTGGTGTTGTTTCTAGCATCATTAAGTAATCAAAATTTAATATTATGCAAAAAGAACTATTTGGATAAAATAGTTCTTTTTTTTACTCGATATTTTTAGAAATTATTCAAATTAACCAAAAAAATTGGGTATTGACATAGCACGATTTGCTGTGTTAAAATAACTGTAGATAGATTGTTTTTTTTGAAGTTTTATTATATGGAGAGTGAAAAAAGTATGAAGAAACTAAAGATAAATGAGGATATAAAAGACTCAATTAAGTATGGACTGTATGGGGCTGCTGCAATTGGTTTGCTTGCAATAAGTGGAGTAGATGCTGTGTATAGATCAAATCTACAGACAGAGATTAGTAGAGCCCAAATTGCAACAATAGAAGAATATAAAGCAAGTGATAATTTTGCAGAAATTTTCAATGAAGATATAGAAGAAAGCTTATCACAAAATGGTGCTGTAACTATTAATACTATAAATCTTGTTAATGAGAAAATTAATAAGGTAGAAGATTATGCTAGACTGGATGCTGATTACGCCAAAGAACTAAATGCATTAGACAAAGATGCTAAAGATGCGTCAAGCGACAAAGGTATAGATATGTTTGTTATGGCGCTATCTGCTATTGGCACTGTAGCTGCTGGCAAAGCCACTGTTGATTCAGTCAAACATTATTTAAAAGATAAAAATAAAGAACAAGATAAAGATTTAGACATGGGTGAGTAATCTAAATGAGAGAGAATGGTAAAATTGCCGCAGACAAGATAATTAGATTAGTGGCAAATGGATTAATACTTCTTAGTGCTGTAACTATAATAGATGGAACTATAAAGGCATTTGAAAACGATAAAATTGAAAAACTCGTTGATGGATATATGAAGACAGAAGAATACACGCAAATTATCGATGCAAAGATTGATGAAATAAATAGCCAAGATATTTCATCGTTATTAAAAGAAGCGGAAAAAATAAATATAAATGCAAAAGACTATGCATTAGAATTGATGAAAAATGATGATAATTATTCTGATATGGTCAAAAGCGACGATTATCTTGATGACGGCTCAATGCAACTTGCAATTGGACTGTTGCTTGGCGTTGCTGGTAGCGGAATTAAAGGTGTCGCTGAGTTGCCGGAAAAGTCGGATGATGAAGCTAGTAATCAAGACGGTCCAACTAAGTAAAAAATTGTGGTGTGATAGAGACAATGGGTTGTTGTATCTTTATATACAAGTGTTGGCTGGGGAATCGCAAAATTAGTTTTTAAACTCAATAATATTGAAGATAATAATAAAGATAATGAAATGTAAAGAACTTAAAGTGAGCAACTTTAAGTTTTTTTTAAATATTGATCTTAAAATACAATAAAAAACTGGTTAACTATTAGAAAATATGCTACAATATTGCTGTATAATAATTGGACTTCTATATTAGTAAGGGAGATATAATTATGCATTATGATGTTGTAATAATAGGTGCTGGTCCGGGTGGAATATATACAGCCTACGAGTTAATAGAAAAAAGTAAAAAGCCACTAAGAATAGCTGTATTAGAGGCTGGTAACGAACTAAATAAAAGAAAGTGCCCAATTAACAATGACACAATTAAGTCTTGCGTGCATTGCAAAACTTGTGCCATAATGAATGGATTTGGTGGGGCTGGAGCTTTCTCTGACGGAAAGTATAATATTACTAATGACTTTGGTGGTACTTTGCATGAATATATAGGCAAAGAAAAAGCAATTGAATTGATGAAGTATGTTGATGCAATAAATATTGCCAACGGTGGTGATGGCACTAAATTATATTCTACTGCTAATTCAAATTTTAAGAAATTGTGTGTTCAGAACAAATTGCATTTACTTGATGCTTCGGTCAGACACTTGGGAACAGACAAAAACTATGTTGTGTTGGAGAACTTATACAATAAGTTAAAAGACAAGGTCGAGTTCGTATTTAACCTGCCAGTCAAAGAGGTAAAAAAGTGTCAAAATGGCTTCGAAATTGTGACTGACATAGGAGCTTATACTTGTGATAAATGTGTAATTTCTGTTGGTAGAAGTGGAAGTAAATGGATGGAAAATGTGTGTAAACAACTTAAAATTAATACACACAGCAATCGTGTAGATATTGGTGTAAGAGTTGAATTGCCTGCCGAGATTTTCTCACATATAACAGACGAATTATATGAAAGCAAAATAGTATATTGTACAGAAAAATATGGCGACAAAGTAAGAACATTCTGCATGAATCCTTATGGTGCAGTTGTAACAGAGAACACAAATGGCATAATTACTGTTAATGGCCATTCTTATGAAGATGAAGCTTTGCATACCAATAATACCAACTTTGCACTACTTGTATCCAAACATTTTACAGAGCCATTTGACGATAGCACTGCTTATGCAGAAAGTATTGCAAAACTTTCTAATATGCTTGGTGGTGGAGTGATAGTACAGAGGTTTGGCGATCTGATAAGGGGAAAACGAAGCAATGTTGATAGAATTAAAAATAGTTTTATCGTGCCAACTTTAAGTGCAACTCCTGGAGATTTATCTTTGGTTATGCCAAAAAGAATTCTAGATGATATTATAGAGATGATATACGCACTTGACAAAATCGCACCGGGCACTGCTAACGACGACACTCTGCTATACGGTGTTGAAGTTAAGTTCTATAATATGAATGTTGAGATTGATAACAACCTAGAGACATGTCACAAAGGGCTGTATGTTATAGGGGATTGTAGTGGTGTTACACATTCATTGTCTCATGCATCGGCGTCTGGTGTATATGTGGCTAGAAATATTTTAGAAGAGTAGTTAATAACAAAATAAGTGAAGCACGCTTCACTTATTTTTGTTTATTTATTCCTAATACATTGCGTCTCTTTCATCTATCATATTATCAAATTTATCTAGCATAGCAAGACTATCCTTAGTCATTTTTTCATTCTGTGCAAGATTGTCTGATCTTCCAATCATAACCAAGTATCTCATAAGTTGCTTGCCATCACCGTGTTGGCTAAGATCGGCTATTTCTTCATCAATCACATTATTATCTAGTCTTCTCCAGTGTGGATTATCTGTAGGAAAATCTTTGATAAACATAAAAATATCATGCTTATACACAAGTGTTCTTAATTTGTCTGCTTCATTGCCGTCAAAACCTAGATTGTGTGCTACTCTGTCACAAACATTGGCACTTTCGACATTATGTCCAAAGAAACTGTCAATAAGTCTGCCATCTTTCATTCTTTCGATATGGCATACAGGTTTGCCCATGTCGTGCAAAAACATTGTATAACTAAGAAGTCTACGATCATTCGCCGGCAGATTCTGTGTCTGTTTATTCATTTCATCAACGGAATGTAGAATGTGTCCAAGAACGTTGTATTTGTGCCAAGGATTCCTTTGAATTTGCTTCTCACATTTATCTACTTCTGGCAAAATGCCATCTAGCCAATTTTTGAAATCTTTGTTGCTGTTATATTTGTTATAAAAATTATCTACAACATTATTACTTAGCAATATGTTATCTAACGTTTCTAAATTATTCATTGTCAACCTCTACTATCTTAGATAATATCAGACAGAGTATAAAATGTCAAACAAGATGCGAAAGTGTTTATATTGACAGGGCAAAGACTTTGCTGTATAATATGAATTAAGTATTAATGGGTAGGAGAAAATTTATGTCCAACATTATGACTTTGCGAGAAGAAGTTGTACAGGGTGGTAGATACTTTGTAGGCTATGTGGCAACCAACGATCAGTCCACAATTGCTTACAAGTGTTATATCCCAGATAAAGGCAAGGTTGCCAAAGTAGACGAAATGTCAAGATATTTTTTCTTCAATACCTTGCATAGCATAGATATTAAATATATTGACTTAGCTAGCGAAAGTTGCCTAAGATTTGTTACCGACGATAATGTTATCGATGATGTGTTCATTATTCAAAATTTTGTTTTTGTCAAAGGTTATACGAATGGAGGCAAATTATACAAAGAAAACGATATAGATATGAAAGAAGGACTTAAGTTCGATAAAAAGTCATTGAAAACAGTGCAAGGGAAAACCGCTGATTTTGACGAACTCGCTAAAGACTGTGTGGCTTTTGCTAATACAGAGGGAGGT